>JAZSDT010000060.1:0-22859 GCA_045531285.1 Eubacteriales bacterium | reverse complement strand
TTACCCTTTATACCGTACATACCTGCTACGTCGTATGCTGCGTTGAATGCATCAAGATCCTCTACTGTGAAGTAGTGACGGATAGTTACCTGATCCTCAAGGATAAGTGATGTTCCGTAGAATGCTACACCCTCAAGTGTTGCATTTGTTCTTGTTGCAGCTTCAATTCCTTCTGTTGATGCAGATGTTGCATATGCGGCATCTGTACCCTTGTTGAAGTAATTGTCAGTATAGTTTGCATAGGTTTCAAGAGAGTTGATAAGATCCATAGCTGCTACGAATTCTTCGTTGCCTGCAGCTGCAAGAGCCTTAGCTTCTGCAACGTACTTACCGAAGTTAATTCCTACGTTGCTTACCTGAACTCTTTCACTCTGAGCACCTGTTGAACCTACAGGCCAGTAGCCGAGGTCGGTTTCAAATGTAGTGTTGTCAAGATCCTTTGCGGGAAGATAGATAATGAAGTAGTAGTATCCGGTCTTTTCGTCGAGCTGAATCTTGGTTGCCCATGCACAGCCCTCGTCAAGATTAACACCGCCGCCCATTCTATAGCCCTCGCCGTATGCGAGCTCGCCCGAAATACTTGCAAGATCCTTGTTAACCTTTGTCATATAGTGCTGAACGCTCTTAATCTGTTCGCGATCTATGTCCATATAAACCTTAAGACCGATCTGACCGTCAAGCACAACACTTGTACCTACGTAAGCTACGGGAGAAGAAGTAACAGCATTTGATGCTTCGCTTTCTACGTAAGGATAACATTCAAGAGACTTAACAATATAGTCTGTGCTTGCCTTTGTAGCACTGAACTTACTGCCGGTAAACTCTGTCCATGTTTCGCCGTTGTCATCCGAGTATGCATATGTGAGGAAAGCATTGTAATTTGTTACAGTGATTACCTGGTTGAAGGGTGCAAATGAGATAACGGGTGTCTCTGTAACTTCATCACCTGTGACAAGCTTGTACTTATCAGGCTTGAATGAAAGGTTAGCCATTGTGTTGTAGCCGTTTCTGTCTGTCAGCTTAACAGTAGCTCCGTCAACGTCTGACCAAGGATTGATTTCAAAGCCTACGATGTAGCCTTCGCTGGGCCATCCTTCGATAGATCTGGGACTAACATCGAATGATGCCGGATTATACGCGTTGAATCTTTCTGAATTCCATGTGTATATGCGAATCTTACCGTCAGTGCAAAGTACGGAGAAGCGTACCTTCGCTGTTGCCATGCCAAGATTGAGTGAACCCATTCTTCTTGAAACTGAGAAGCTCAGATTCATAATGTCGTTTACAGATATGATATCGTCAGCTGCGTAAGCGTACTTGAACTGTACCTCGTTAGCATACTTAACGATAAGCTGTCTTGCAGCTGCTTCTGCATCTGCATCGCCTGCGTCGATAGCGTTCATAAGAGCCTTTGCGCCCTCTGATTTTACGTGTCCGCCGTAAGTACCCATAGAGTTGAGATCACCAAAAGCAGTGTTACCTGCAGCAATATCTCTACCTGTCCACTTACCTGTCTGCCAAATGTCGCCGCCGGCAACAACGTAGTAACCGGTGCTTCCTCTTGTACCAAGAGTATTTCTGCCCTCGGGGTCACTCTGGATAAGTACGAATGCAGGAAGTGAGTTGGAGTTTTCAACGCTTTCAGCTACCTTCTTGATGCCCCAGAGACCGTCAGCAAGCTGAAGTGTGGTAACACCTGTAACTGTTGTAACTGTTCCTTCACCGTTTGCGGTGTAAGAAGCGTAAGTGTAAGTGGTATCTGCGTTAAGACCTTCTACAAGTCCTGTTTCTGCGTTGTAAGTAACAACGGGAGTTTCAACTCTGGGAAGCAATATCTCATAATCGTTGAGAGTTACGAACCAGTCTGAGTCGGTTGTGCCTGTAACCTTAAGCGTTGAATCCTCGGGAATGTAACCGTAAGGAATAAGCTCAAAGCCTACGATATAACCTGTTGTATCGCCAAAGTCTTCTGCACAGATTGTGTGCTTTGTTGTTGAACCTGTACCTAAGAAATTAGTCTCGAGAAGAAGCTCTCTTGTTTCAACAAAACCGTACTCGTTAGCTACGTGAGCAATAACCTTTGTATAAGCCTTGCCGGATGCATAAACGTGTCCCTGACGTCCACCTGCTGTGAAGGTAAAGGATACAATGTCCTCGAAAGGAATAATTTCTGCGGGCTTATATGCATATCTGAATCCGTAGGAAGCGATAAAGTCCTTAGCTTCCTGCTGTGTCATTGTACCGTCGTTGATCTTAGTACCAAGATTTGCAATCGGAACACATCCTGAAACTACGCCCAGTGAATTGAGCCAATCCTTGTTCCAATATGCAAGGTCACCGATCTTGTAACCTGTCCAGATACCTTCCTTAAACTCAGGGTTAAGTCTGTCGGAGTACGCTGCAAAGATAATCTTATCAACAGTAACGTCTCCTGTCTTATCCCACCATGTACCGCCTACGTAGGTCTTGCTTTCGGTATTGATGATGGTCTTTCTTTCTGCAAGGTCGCCATAAGCGAGAACCGCTACAGTAGTAGAAGCCATTTCGGTTTCTGTTGCAGCAAGTCTGATTACGTAAAGACCTGCATTTTCAAATGTGAAGCTTTCGCCTGCGGGAATTGTTGCGAATTCGCCAATACCCTTGATAGTTACGGGAGCATACTCGTATGCCTTAGTAGCATCAAGTCCTGTAACTGTCTTGTCTGTTACTGTAAGTGAAGCAAGAGAAGCGGGAAGAGCTTCAACTGCAAATTCAGTCTCGGCATATCCGTCATAAGTTACACCGCCTGCTCTTACAACGTAGTCGCCAACTGTGGGAACTGTGAATGTAACGTTGCCTGCGGGAACCTTTGTCCACTTAGAAGCATCAGCTGTCTTGTACTCGTATGTGTATGCGCCAAAGTAATTTGTAATCTTAACAACGTAACCTGTCTTTGCAGGAACGTACATTACTTCGGGAGCTGTGGGTGCAACGGGAACAACGTCTACTGTTGTAGCAGCCGTGCCGTCAACGAGGTCGCCGTATACCTCAACGGTGTACTTAGCCGCCTTGGATACGTTGAACGTTGATACGCCTGCAGCAAGTGTTGTCCAAGCTGCGTCGCCTTCAGCCATATATCTGTATGAGAAGTTTGCGTTGCTGTCAACGATAGTTAAGTTGTATCCGCCTTCTTCAGCGGGAGTGTAGGTAACAACAGGAGCAACCGCATCAGCCTTGATCTTATATGATGTGTAAGGTGCGTAGTAGTAACCTGCTGTTATGTGCTGCTGGTCGAATGAGTAAGCAACGTTGCTTGCATCGACTCTTGCACTGGCTGACATAACATATGTCAGTGCAGAAACGTCCATTGTTGCCCAGGGGAAGAATTCAACACCTACAATATAACCCTCTGTAGGAAGACCTTCGATTGACTGAACGTCAACTGTTGTCTTATTCACTACAACGCTACCGGTTACGTTGAAGGTTTCCGACCACCACTCATGTGTAGAGGTGGTTCCGTCAAGCTGCATTACTGTGAATATAACCTTAGACTTAACGTCTGTAAGCTTGAATGAACCCTGACGTCTCCATGAAACAAAGCTCATTTCAAGAAGCTTGCTAACAGGAATTATTTCTGTTTCGTCATATGCATATCTGATTGAACGGCCCATCATTCCGTCAGCAATATGCTGCTTGAGCTCGGCCATTTTGGCTTCCTTGGTTTCTTCGTAATCCTCTGTGTAGTGAGCATCGATTACCGCCTGAAGTCTGTCGGGGTTAGATGTAATCTTATTGGTTGTCCATGATGAAGGAACACCGCTTTCCAAAGACTTAGCTTCGTCAGCGTCAAGCTTTGCCTGTGCTTCTTCCTTTGTTACCTGATAGAGCCAGAGATTCTGAGCCTGTTCGGCTGTAACACCTGCTGTCTGGTCAAGGAATGCATACGCACCGCCTGTCTGGTTCCAATCGTACCATGACAGATAGTCGCCTGTCCACATACCCGCCTTCCACTCGGGAGAGCTCTCAAATGCGGGCTTTGTGCCGCTTACAACACCAATGGATGCAAGGTCATCGCTGTTGCCGGGAATGTAGAATAAAACGGGATCCGAACTCTTCACGTTTCCGCCAACTACCATAACCGCAATAAGACCTGTAACGTCCTTGAGCTCGGTAGAGCCTAAAGGAATCTCTTTTGCATTTCCGCTTGTGCCTGAAATGTACTGATATACCCAACCGTACTGTGTCTCAGGATCAAGACCCTTGATAACGTTGCCGTCAAGATAAAGTCCTGTGGGCTTGTCAGCCTTGGGAAGATCTACGCTGTAGCCGTCAAGGTAGTGATAGAGATTGATGTCTACCATAGCGCTGTTCTTATACTTGATAGTGGTTGCGTCATCAACTGTATAAGGATTGATATGGATAGCTACGATGTAGCCGTCTTTATCTGTGAAATCGTCAGCTGTAATTGTTATAAGAGTGCTTGCAAGGTTGCCTGCATCCTTATATACAACTCTGTCCTCAAGTGTACCGTCTTCGGTAATTACCTTGAAGGTGAACTTTGTCTTTGAACCTGCAGTAGCATCGAGAAGACCCTGTCCACCTCTGGGCTGAACTCTGAACTTAAAGCTTTCAAAGAGTGACAAGGGAATAACTTCATCTGCTGTGTACTTGTAAGAGTAATAAATCTGTTCAAGGTGCTTCTGTGCTCTTAACTGGGCAGCTGCAAGAGCATCAGCATCGCTTGTATTAAGGTAACTGAACGTACCTGCACCGCCTGTTGTACCAAGGATAAGAGGATCAAATCCGTGGTTAACTGCAAGTGAGTTTGAAAGAGCAAATCCTACCCATGTTGCCTCAATAAACTTGGGAGCAGCAGTTTCGGAGAAAGAGCCTGCGCTTGTAACGTTGATGAAGTCCTTCATCACGCCGTTCTTGTCTGCCTTATTTGTAGTATGATAGATAGTGCTGATTGTATTGCCTGCAATATACATAGGCTTTGTCCAATCGCCAACTATACTGCGGTCAAAATTTGTGATTCTTGCAACGAAAAGACCGCTGGGAACAGTGTCCTCGTTAAGTACTTTTGCGTCTGTGTATACAACTGCCGTACCGTTTTCATTAATTGTGAGGTTTGCATATTCGTAGTACTTGCCGTCTACAAATCCCTTTACCTTGCCGTTTTCAACGTAAAGTGAGGGAGCTGCAATTTTATATTCGGGAGCAGTAACCGTAACACCGTTTGTACTATTGGTATACATTCCCTGGTGGAAATATCCACTGGCTTCCGTATTCCATGCGCCTGATGTAAAGAGGTTTGTGAAATAATCATCGGGAAGTCCGTCGTAGGGAGCTATAGCAAAGCCTACAATGTAAGCGTCTGCGGGCATTCCTTCGGGAACAGGGAAGGTTGTTTTGCCATTGTCAGCATAAGCTGTGTGCTTAACAGAATACTCTGTAACCGCGTCAGAACCAATCTTCTTTGTGAAGTATGTGAGCTTGGGAGCAATTTCATCCTTTGTGTGATTGCTTGCCACGGGAATACCGCCTGTGAAAGCGTTAAACGCCCTCATCTCATAGCCTTCAAGCTCGGATGCAGGTATAACCTGATTGTTTGTAAAGCCGTAGTAATATACGGATTCCTGGCTCTTGTTACCTTCGCCCTCAATGCCTACCCATGTAATTTCCGTAAGGTAAACAGCTGTAGCGGAAGCAGCATTCTCGCCTGTGTACTCTGCGTTGTCTGCAACTGCATAGTACTTTTCACCGTTGAGATAGTATTCAACTCCATCGATTGTATATACGGAATATGCAACCCCTTCAACGGTAACTGTCTTCTGTGTGTCTGTGGTAACTGTCTTCTTTTCAATTACCTTTGCCTTTACAACGTCGATACAAACCGTAACGTCGGTAAGAGCCGCATTCTTGTAGCAACGGATGTTATTAAAAGCACCGTTGGAAGAAAGAGTCCACTTACCGGGAAGGTATGTGTCCTTTGTTGTGTTATCAAAGATGCCTGCGTTGGCAGCTGTTGCGCCGTCTGTCCAGAAGCTTGTCTTACCGGAATCAGCTCCGTAAACAAAAATTGCTTCGGGTTCAGCATCTCCCGCCTTGATGCCCCAGATACCTGAGGTAAGGACAGTTGTGTCTGTAAGCTCTGTGAATTCGCCGTAGGTGTCATTTACAAAATCGTACTGAGCAACAGTGTAATTAACACCGCTCTCAAGACCTTCAACAGTATTCTCATAGCCTACTGTGAAAGCCATAGCCGAAATTGCAAGAGTAGCCACGAGGACAAATGTCACAAGAGCAATCCTTGAAATTTTCTTCATAGTCATAATATAGCCTCCTAAATTTTTTTCGTACACAAAAACCAAAAGTCCAAACCAAGTCATTGAATCCTTATAAATAAGGTAGATACATCAGGGTGCTTGAGTTCGGTTCATTTGCGAATTTTGATGTACAAATATGCTATTATGCTATAATAAGTATACCTTTTTCAAGCTTTAAAGTCAAGTGAATTTGGAAAGAGTTTTTCTTTTTTGCGGCTTAATTTTAAACAAATTTTTCTTTGAATTTTTGTGCTGTTTTTTTACATTCAAAAAAGCATACAATGAAAAAAATCAACAACTGGTATAACAAATAAAGATTTTGTACAGATAATACACAATTTGTTGAAATTCCCCCAAAACAAAACGAGATGCAAGAGCCTCAGCCCTTACATCTCGTTAATTTATTTAAGCTCTTCGTATTCTGCCAAAGGAGTAAAACCGTCCCAAAGCATTACCTTTGCCGACGCAAATTCCATTTTATCAAGATACGTGTTTATCACGCTTTCCCCCGAAACAGAAGAAGCGCTGTATCCTACCATTACGTTGCCGTCATAAAGCGCAACTGTAAGAATGGCATCCTCGGGGCAGTTTTTAACGGTAGTAGTAAACTTCAATCTGCCGTTTTCCTCGCAATATACCGTCGATGCCGAGCATATCAGCTCAGATACCGCATTTACGCTTCCGCTTTGAGAAATACACTCCATTGTCGTTCCGTTTTCATCGGTCATCTTGGCTTTGTTCAAGGTAATCAACGCTTCGCCGGGGTTGTCCAAAACCTTGAACGTAACCGTCACCAACACGCCACCGTCTGCCAAAGCGCTTGAGCTCGCCCAGCTAAGACGCACTGTATCGCTCGCGTAATTCGGATTGACAAACGCCGTTGTGCCCGTCAGCAAACTACCAGTCTGTGCAGATACAACCTCAAGCCTTGTGTTGTCATAAACCAGGTCAAAACGACCTCCGCAAGCCAAAGTGTTGTCGGATATATTTACCGTCACGTCAATATTTGTGCCGATAAGAGCATCCTCGGGTGATACCACCGAGAAGGTCGGTAACGCCTTAGCCTTTACCTTTATGTTGCATCCCAAGGCGTCACAGTCGACAACGTTGGTATCGGCGTCTGTCACCTTGATTGAATCGATTGTTACAGCAGTGTCCACGTCCTGATATACAGCCTTTGCCTTGAAGGTTATCTTCATAAGGCTTCCGGCTTCGGTCAGATTGGAAACACCTGCCCAGCTTACTCTTGCCGACGAATCCGTATAAGCAAGATTTACCTGCAACGAAGTGCCCGACAAAAGGGTATCTGCTGTAATTGATACTATTTCAAGTACGCTGTTGTCATACCCTACGGTTATTCTTCCACCGCCTATGTTGGAGTTTTCGGTAACCGTAACGTATACGTCAAAGGTTCCCTCCGACTCAACCTCGGCTACACCCGATAGTGTCACTGCAGGAACCTCGCCTGCAGAAAACACTGTAATAAATGTGCATATCGCTATAACTGTCAGAACACCGCATAATATTTTTTTCATATTATATAGTTCCTTTCAGTTATTTGGCAAACGTAGTTATAAGACCTACGTCGTATTTGAGAATAAGTATAGCATCCGCAAAGTCAACCTCACCGTCGCCGTTTACGTCGCCTACCGTCTTCTGCTCATCATTAAGCGTCATAAGACCTACGTCATACTTGAGAACCAGTATGCCGTCGGAGAAATCAATCTCGCCGTCGCCGTTTACGTCGCCCGTTTCAAGTGACGTGCCCGTGTTTGTCAACTGTCCGTCTACTGTGGCGAAAGGCTGCTCTTCCTCATTTGGAGCAATAGCCTCATTAATTTCAAGAGTTATATCGAAATCACCGGCGGTTTCACCAACCAGGAATTTCAACGTAACTATTGTTCCATTCGTTGTGTTTAATTCATTTGATTCCCAAGTAAATTTACAGCTTCCGTCATCTCTTATATCTTCTGAAAACTCGCTGTTTTCAAAAACATCACCATTTTCCGTCTCTACCAGTTTCAAATTGTTTGTGTCATATCCTACAACGAGAGACAATCCGGTAATGCCGGGATTGTTTGTAAGTGTAATTGGAACCGACACCGTTTCGCCGGGATTTGCTGATATTTCAGGCATAATAATCGCTGGACAATCCTCGTCGAGTTCAAAATCATACTCTGTTCTTTTTTCTTCGGTATCGCTGTAGCCATACTCATATACAGCTACCGGGCTTACTTGATATTCAGCGTCCATGCTGAAGGTGTAAAGCATCATTCCTTCCATGATTTTAATAGGCTCACTGTATTCAGAAATATATACTGTATAGTCTGTATAATAATCTTCAGCCTCTGTATCTTCTTCGCTAACAGCATTAGTAGCCATTAACTCCGTTACTTCCTGAGCACTTAAGTCTTCGTTAATGTCCTGTTCGTGGCGCAGATTTTCCGCGTAATTATATGCCATCTCGTCTGTGATTTCATAATAATACGAATAGAATATTTTGTTTCCCTCGTCAGCAGAAAGTTCAGCATAGAAAAAACCTCCGCCTTCATTTAAATCTGCATTGATTACAGGAGACGCAATATCTGCATTTTGGGGAATATACGGATAAACAACCATATCGTTTGTAACGTTCCACCATGAAGATACAACATCCCAATTATAAACAGTGCCATTAATTTCAATAGCTTCAGGAACCTGAGCAGATTCACCGTAATATACCGTTTGACTTGAAACAAGCACATCATCAAGAGTGCGGAACTCTACTGTATACTCATTGGGAATCCAGTCAGCCGTAAGAACAGCGCTGCCGGTAACCGTGTTCACTCCGTCTGACAAACCAAACCAACCATTAAAGGTATATCCTTCAAGCGTGGGATTGTCAGGACGGCTGATAGTATCGCCGTATCTGTAATCTACAATCTCAGCAGTATGATTTTCATAATCCACAAATACAATTGAATACTTTTCCCTCTCGGTAATAGGAGATACCGTCATATCGGATTTAATATCAACAAGTGACTTATCCCATTTAAGGAATCGATTACCTTCTGAAACTTCGGGAATACCAATGGCGTTTACATCTATACCGTCTCCTTCTTTGACAATTTCAGTGTGGAAAATATTTCCTGTATCATCTTGGAATTTAACAGCATACTTCGGCTTATCAGCCTCGATGTAATCGATGTTAATAAGCTTGTTACTTCCTTCAACCGCAAGAGCTACAACAAAGTCGCCTGTTCCGATATAATGCGGCTTTTCTCTTGTGTTAATTGCAAAATAAACTGTGTTACCCTCACCAATTTTCACCTGGGAAATATACTCCATTTGTTCTTCTGTGGGGTCGGTGTTGGTTTTTTTGTACACCATCACGTTAGCAAGCTTACCGTTAAGATCTTCTGTAACAGAATCAAGCACTATTGTATTTTCGTAATCGAACACGTTTTCTTCTTCTGTGCTGTTTGCGCTTTCAGATAGTCCGCGATAGCTGTATTGAATTTTTGATTCGACCTGACGGGTATTTCCCGCACCGGGATTATACTCAAGCCACTCGCTCCAATCTCCCCACTTCCAGAAATAGTATGTATAGTAAGTATCCGTAACGTCATAGTATACATAATCCAGTACGTCGATTTCTCGACTCACCTCATGCCACCAATATTTGTTACCTCTGATATATGCCGATGTACCTGTCGCATTATAGCATGTGTAATAAACACCCTGGTGATAGTCGGGGCTGGAAGAATCCACCGGAAGTCTGTAATCAAGCCACCCTGTATCTTCGTAAATTGTGCATATGCCGGAAATTCCGGGCCAAGTGTAACAATAGCCATCGCTTTGGCTTATACCATAGCGTCTACTATACATCCATTGGGTTACTTTACGATACACCTTGACTTCGTTTACTGTCCTTGTTCTCCACGCAGTATCCTCGGGAGCAAGATATGCGTTACTTGTATATCTGTCTGTATGGCGCACAGTTCTATTTCCGTTTTGATACCATCCACTAAGAGTCGCAGTATCAAAACGCTCGGTAAACTCTTTGTCGCTATATCTATAGACCGTTCTTGTTTTCACTTGGCAAGTATCACTAGGAGAAACATACTCATCCTGCCACTCACTCCATGTGGGTTCCCAAAATCCACTGTCGGCTTTAAGTGTAATATTTGTGGATGTAGTAACCGGAGAAAGCGCACCTGAAGTCTTTCCGTCTACAACACCAACAACATATACGGAAACCGAAGTAACATGTTCATCGTAGAGTATGGTAATTGTTTCAGTCCAATCGTAATCATGAGAATTGCCAAGAAACTCTGTATCAAGCTCATGAAGTTGAGTTGCAACACACTTTCCGTCATTTGTATAAAGCGCTGCAATCACTCGGCTTTGAATGCCTTCTGTTCCGCCATTAGGAGTGTTTTTAAGACTTATTGTAACAGCATATGATTTATTGTCACGAACAACACTGTCTATTCTTGCATAAACGGGAAGTTGTTCAAATTCCCAGCTATATGATGCATCCATTACTACATCGCCGTCCATAAATGCGTAGCCGGTACCATCGCTGACATTACTATCGATAAACCAACCGGAAAATATGTAGCCTTTCGGAACTTTAAGACTTTCAACCGAAGGTTCTGGTGCACATTCCGAATACATATAGCGATTGGCAGAAACAGGGTTGGCTGTTCTCGTTCCGTTTTCTGTATCATAGAATGCTGCGGTGTAATAATTCACTTCATAAAGTGCATAAACGGTTTTATCTTCAGTTACCGGATAATAAAGTTCCTCGCTGTAGCCTGCAAATGCAAAGCCGTTTTTTGATGGGGTTGAAGGCTTTGACGCCTTAGTACCATAAGGAACACGCTGAACCGAAATAATATTTCCTTCGATTTCACTTTCTGTATCGCCAAAGTGTTCTTTTACTCTAGTCTGAATTTCTGTAACTGTTGCATCATCAACTTGACCTTCGCGAACAATTCTATCAACAACTGTCACTGTAAGAGGATGCATTGCCATCACCTCTACAATGTTGCTTTCTCTGCTGTCACCAACGCAGTTTGTTGCAACTACACTTATTGTATAAGCGACATTTTCACTATCACTTGTTTTTGGCAAAACAAATGTTGAATTTGTACCGGTAGTTGTTACAGAATCAATTATCTCACCGTCACGCATCAGATGTGCTGTATAACTTAATGCTGTATTTACCGGTTCCCAAGAAATTGTAGCAAATTCGCCTTGTGCCACTTTACTCTCTGTTATAAGAGAAATTACAGGTGAATTTGGCACTGTTAGAGTAAAGCTTTTTTCGGATATGTAGCTGTTTGATTTGCCCTTGTCAATAGAAATTGCTTTTACTGTTTGGTTCTTTTCCAAAAATATAGGTCCGGAATAAATTGGACTGAATTCAGTTGGAGTCGCACCGTTTGTTGTATAGTGAATTTCACCCTTGCCATCAATTGTGGTGTATGCACCATCCTTAGTATATACAGCATCACAAATATTGGGTGTTGATATTCTGGACAAATACACCGTACTGTAAATTTTTGAACTGTCTGTTTTATTTGATGCAGTAGTCCATGCAGTTATTGTCCAAGTACCCGGCTCGGTAATGTTATATGTTACAGAACTACATCCTGTAACTTCGCCATTTGGACCTCCGCTAACGTGGATGGTTGCCAAGCTGTCTGACGCTGTTACCTTTAAAGATACTCCTCCCTTAATTAAAGTTGCCCATATTTGCGGAAGAACGGATGCTGTGGGCACTTGCTTTACTACTGTAAATACAGGGGTCTGCCAAGTCGCTGTTGGTCTGTCTGCATTTTCTGTGCTTAAATCCCAAGCATTGTATTTTATATAATAATTACCATCCGGCAAATTCTGAACCTTGAGTGAATCGTCCGCCCTATAAATAGCAAAATCATAGTCCGGACCCATATCATATCTGAAAGTAGACGAGCCTTGCTGAACTAATTTTTTTGTATCCGAATTGTATATTTCAACAGAAACTTTCCATAAGTCATATTTGGAATTGATTACACCTTTGAAGGTAAACGGCTTGGGTTCAATATTTCCGACAGGATAATCTCCCGGAGCAATATTGAAAGTAATTTCCGAATCGGCATAAGGGGACTGATAATTGAAGCATACTCTTACCTTGTGAGCTACAATATATCCCTTCTTGCCGGTTGAAGTTTTTACCTCAAACCATTCTCCGCCATCTGCATTTTTTACGAGACCAAGCACCTCAAGAGATTGATAATTCTGCGCTTTCTCAACCAAGTTATTTGCGTCGATTTGTTCTCCTTTTTTATTGTAATAATGATCATACGGAGTCTCACGCAGATAGAATTTTTTATATTTTGTTTCAGTGTTTCTTACATACAAACCATTTTCACTAGTGGAAGGATGTGAAGCATAGTTGTATACGAATTCACAATCAGGACACTTACCGTCCTTTCCGTATTTAAATGCCTTTGTGCCTTGTGTTGAACAAGTATCGCACAGCGAAAAAGCATAATCAATGTTGTAGGTTGTCGGAGAATCAAATGTTGAATATCTTATTACGCCGCCTTCGCTTTCAGCATCTGACTCTGCCGGCATCGGGTCTACAGCTTCGCCTTTGAAGGTGATTTTGAAATCCAAATGCGCTCCATATGGATGCGTTATACCGATGCCTGATATGTAACTTGTATCGCCCACATAACCAATTATTTCACCACGATTAACACGGTTGCCACGCGATTGAAATACTTTTCGATTGGTTTCATCGTATGAGCTCATGTGTAAATATCTGGAAACATAGCCATCCTCGTGGTCAATATATACCCCATATCCACCATTAATAACCAGTGAATATGTTATCACGCCACTTCGTGATGCTCGTATAGGTTTGCCATAAATTCTATTTCCATTTGCATCCAATCCTCCGATGTCTATAGCATAGTGTATGCTGCTATCTATACTTCCAATGTTAGGATTATAAAAACTTCTGTAGCCATAATTGGATGTGATTAAATAGTGACCTTCAACCGGCCATAACCATTGCTCTCCTGATGCACCGCTTCCTGCTTTGTTGTCTGAAAACGATGATTTAACTTCATCGCTATCTTCTATATCCCCAGGGTAAAATTCGTAATTTTTATCAATACTACAATTGATAACCTCACCGTTCTCATTGACAAAAAATGTAGAATTATCAATACCCGTACGAATTACATTTTCTTCGTTGGTTTCAGTGTTATATTTGAATATTTCCCCGTTATAAGAGTAGTACACGAAATCCCCGTCAACGTCAAAGCATTCCACGGGGCAGAATATCTTGGCGATATCCTCGTTTGCACCTACCTTGCGAATGAGGGTATTGAAACCCTCGGACTTGGCATAGTACACCTCACCGTTATGCTCGATCACCCACGTTACCTCTGTGTCAAGAGATACAGGTCTTGAGCTATTGGCGGAAAACCAAAGCTCTCCCTCCTCGATGTAGTAAATATCGTCGCCAACGTACACCTCCGCCCCGAAAAAGTCGGGAAACTCGGTATCACATTCAACGGCAATATCCTCTTCTGCAACAGGCGTCTCAATTGCATCTGTGCCCACTGCCGCCTCGTCCTGGGCAAAAGCCGTCAAGGGAATGGCAGAAACCAGCATAAGTACCGCCATAAGCATTGCCAAAATTCTTTTCATGTTGTGTTCCTCCTGAAAAAGATATATCAAATATATTTATGAACTAATATTTTCTGTAGGGTAACAGCGGACAAAAAGCCGAGCTTTTCCAAAGCATAAGCGTTTTGTTTTCCCCTTCGCCAAAGAAGATATCCGCAACTTCTCCGGGAAGCAAATTGATAGTGAACGTTGTCATCTCTTTATAAAGCTCGCCGTCGTATACTGCGGCAAGTGCAGTGGCTTTGAGCGTAATGTTTGTATTGTTATAAAGCTTTACACAGCCGTTTGTAATCGGTGACAAAAAATAATTTACGTCCTGCAAAAGCGAATCAACGATTCCTTGTGCATTTACTATTCCGTAACCGAAATATTCGTCGTATCCATCGTTGTCAGGGTCGGTAGACGTTGTTTGTATGAGCAGATTAAACTCCTGCGGGGTTATGCTTTTGTCAATACATTTTGCTATAGCCGCAATAGCCGAAACGTGAGGCGCCGAAAAAGAAGTGCCCGAATTCTTAGTGTATCCGTCAATAGAAACACCGGTAAGTCCCCGTCCCGGTGCAACCACGTCGACCGAAATATTATGCTGTGAAAAATATGATATATTAAAATCCTCGTCTATTGACCCAACACCCACAACTCCGTCGTAGTTGGCAGGGTAATAAACCGTATTGGTTCCGTCATTGCCTACGGCGGCAACTACAATACATCCGCTTTGTATGGCATGGGCAACTGCGAGCTTAAACGTTGTGCTTGTACCTGACGCACTTGTTCCGAAACTCATATTAACCACGTCACAGCCGTAGACGTCCACGGCATCGTAAAGAGCATTGGCAACGGAAGAAATTCTTGTAGTGACGCCCGAGTCAAAGCATTTCAACGGAACGATCTGCGCTTGTGTCGCAAGACCTGCGCTCTTTGAGGCAATAATTCCCGAAACAAAGGTTCCGTGTCCGATATTATCCGTAACGTCATTAGAATTTTCTATGTAATTGTATCCTTCTGACACTCTGCCCTCAAGCTGAGGATGGACGTATATACCCGAATCGATAACGCCGACCTTTACACCGTTTCCGTAGCATCCGATATCGTGGGGCTTTTGTATGTTAACAGCCGAAAAATTCCACAAAACGTCCTCTGAAAACAGCTTTACCTCGTAGTCCGGCTCATAGTACTCAACAATGCCCATATCCAAGCAGTCCTGTAGCTCTTCAGCCGTAACAGAGTAAAAGCCACCGTTTCTTTCTTCAACGCTGAACAAGCCCGCCGAATCACTAAGCTTCACAATATAAAAATCCTCTGCCTGAGCAGTCAATCCCAGAAGAAAAAGACAGGTTATGCATAAAAATATTTTTCTTTTCATAAATCTTTTCCTTAGATATATTTATACATAGAACATTGTATCACAAAATAAATACAAAATCAATATTTTGCTGCATAATTTTACCGATATGCAGAATGCAATTTCCTATAAAGAAAAAATGAGCTAAGATACCTTTTTCTTCAAAGATATCTTAGCTCTTTTTCGGTTATACCTAAATACAGCCCCTTATTTTCTTTTTTTGACTGCATTAACCAGCTTTTCGTGTAAAAGCTTCAATTTTCCCAAGGTTTTTTCGTCGTTTGGAAAGAAAAAGCGCAATAACACTATCGCAATAGCCACAGTAACAAGCTTTTCCGGGGACACGGGAAGCCACAAAAAAGCCAGATATGCACCCGAAACGGTTACCATCCATGATATCCCAAACACTGTACCCACTGCGAACATAACGTATGACCAACCGTTTGTAATAAGCCATGCCACGCCCAGACACAAAAGCAGCCTGGGATTTAATAGGCATTCCAACAGCGTTTTTAAAATCGCCTTTATCTTTTCTTTCATTTCTTCTATAGAAAATATTCTCCAAAACAGTGCTTATTTGTAATACTTAACCGCCGATTCAAACAGCTTCATATCATAGTTTCCGGGTACGTTCTTATAAAGACCGTCGCCTATACGCTCAGCGTGACCCATCTTACCGATAACACGTCCGTCGGGAGAAAGTATACCTTCTATCGCCTGTGCAGAGCCGTTGGGGTTGAAATCAATATCCATTGTGGGCTTTCCGTCTGCATCACAGTACTGTGTTGCTATCTGACCGTTAGCCGCAAGAGTTCTTATAAGCTCATCGGATGCAAGGAAACGTCCCTCGCCGTGTGAAATCGGAACGTTGTAGATCTCGCCTACCTCTACTCCTGTAAGCCACGGAGACTTATTGGACGCTACTCTTACTCTCACAATTCTTGACTGGTGTCTTGAGATTATATTACCCGCAAGTGTGGGAAGTGATACCGAAGGCTCGCGAATCTGTCCGAAAGGTACAAGTCCAAGCTTGATAAGTGCCTGGAAACCGTTACAGATACCGCACATAAGACCGTCACGAAGCTCAAGAAGGCTCTTGACCTCGTCGCTTATCTCGCCGTTACGGAAGAAAGCAGTAATAAACTTACCCGAACCGTCGGGTTCGTCACCACCGGAGAAGCCTCCGGGGATGAATATTATCTGTGAATTTGCCGCAGAAAGTGCAAATCTGTGCACAGAATCTGCAATTCCCTGAGAAGTAAGGTTGTTTATTACAAATATCTCAGGTTCTGCACCTGCCTCACGCATTGCTCTCGCACTGTCGTACTCACAGTTTGTTCCGGGGAACACAGGTATAAGCACTCTGGGAAGAGGCGCACCGTTCTTTGCTTTATATGTATTTGATGCTTTATGGCTGAATACTTCAGGAACGTAATCGCCGTTAGCCGCCTTTGTGGGATACACCTTCTCAAGCTTTGAGTTGTAAATATCCATAAGAGCTTCCAGCGTAAGCACTTCGCCGCCAAATGAGATGCTCTTTTCTTCCACGGTCTCACCAAGGACACAATCGTCCGTTGTTGCGCCGTCAGCAAGCTCTACAACAAATGTACCGTAACCGTATCCGAATAGCTTGTCAAGTGAAATACCGTCGGCAAATTTAAAGCCTATTGAGTTACCCATCGCCATCTTAAGTACAGCCTCAGCAACACCGCCGTAGCCAAGTGTTCTAACAGCAACAGCCTTCTTGTCTCGGATGAGCTTAGTCACTCTTGCAAACACAGTTTTAAGCGAATCGGGATTAGGAAGAAGTCCGTCGTCATAAACAGGAGCAATTACCGCCACCTTGTGACCTGCACCCTTGAATTCGGACGTAATAACGTCATCGGTCTTGCCAACAGTTACCGCAAAGGACACAAGCGTGGGAGGAACGTCTATCTTTTCAAAAGAGCCGCTCATCGAGTCCTTGCCGCCAATGGAAGCAATTTCAAAGTCCATCTGTGCCTTGAAAGCACCAAGAAGCGCCGCCATAGGCTTACCCCAACGCTTAGGATCGCGAAGAGGCTTTTCAAAATATTCCTGATAAGTAAAATAAGTGTCGTCCGAAATATCACCGCCTGTTGCCACAAGCTTAGCAAGTGATTCAATTACAGCGATGTAAGCACCGTGATAGGGGCTCTTTTCACTGATATAGGGATTATAGCCCCACGAAAGGAAGGAAACGTCATCGGTCTTACCTATTTCAACGGGTATCTTGTTTACCATTGCCTGTGAAGGAGTAAGCTGATTTTTTCCGCCGAAGGGCATCATAACGGTTCCTGCACCGATAGTAGAGTCAAATCGCTCAACAAGACCTCGTCTCGAGCATACAAGAAGGTCCTCTGCCGTTGCCTTCATACCCTCTGCAAAGCTGTTATAAACCGGCTTTGTGTGAAGAGCGGGTTTTGCAACCTTTACGTTAATATGCTTGGGCGCTCCGTTGGAGTTAAGGAATTCGCGCGAAATGTTTACGATGTTTTTCCCTCTCCAGCTCATTACCAATCTGGGCTCTGCGGTAACCTTCGCCACAACTGTAGCCTCAAGGTTTTCCTTGCCTGCAAGCTCCATAAATCTATTGGCATCCTCGGGGGCAACTACCACCGCCATACGCTCCTGGGACTCTGAAATTGCAAGCTCTGTGCCGTCAAGTCCGTCATACTTCTTCGTAACCTTGTCAAGATCTATTTTAAGACCGTCTGCAAGCTCACCGATAGCAACCGAAACACCGCCTGCACCGAAATCGTTACAGCGCTTTATAAGCTGTGCCGCCTCGGGATTGCGGAAAAGTCTCTGAAGCTTTCTTTCCTCGGGAGCGTTACCCTTCTGTACCTCTGCTCCGCAAGAGCCCAGTGAGGACTCGGTATGTGATTTTGACGAACCCGTAGCACCGCCGATACCGTCTCTGCCTGTTCTTCCGCCAAGGAGTATAACAACGTCCTCGGGAGCAGGACATTCACGCCTTACGTTCTTCTGGGGAGCAGCGCCTAAAACCGCACCGATCTCCATGTGCTTGGCAACGTATCCCTCGTGGTATATTTCATCTACCTGACAGGTAGCAAGACCTATCTGGTTACCGTATGACGAATATCCCTGTGCCGCTGTAGTTACAAGCTTTCTTTGAGGAAGCTTGCCCTGAAGTGTATCCTCTACTGCGCCTGTGGGGTCTGAAGCACCTGTAACACGCATTGCGGCATAAACGTAGGAACGTCCCGAAAGGGGATCGCGTATAGCACCGCCAATACAAGTAGCCGCACCGCCAAAGGGCTCAATTTCGGTAGGATGGTTGTGTGTTTCATTCTTAAACAGAAGAAGCCAATCCTGTTCCTCACCGTCAACTGTAACCTTTATTTTAACAGTACAAGCATTAATTTCGTCTGACTTGTCCATCTTGTCAAGCTTGCCTGCCTTGGAAAGAGCCTTTCCCGCAACAGTTGCAAGGTCCATGAGGCATACGGGCTTCTTTGTGCCGATATCCTCACGTGTCTTTATATACGCCTTATAGGTTTCCTCAATTTTTTCGTCTTCAAATTCAGCCGAGTCAATATTTGTAAGGAATGTAGTATGACGGCAATGGTCGGACCAATAGGTATCTATCATTCTGATTTCCGTGATCGTAGGGTCTCTTCCCTCGTCTCTGAAATAGTGCTGGAGGAAGAGAATATCCGAATCGTCCATTGCAAGTCCGTGGCCTACAAGGAAATCGTGAAGACCTGCTGTATCAAGCTCACAGAAGCCGTGAAGTATTTCAACGTCTGCAGGCTCATCTGCCACGTTATCAAGGCTATCGACCGTTTCAAGTCCTGCCTCGCGGCACTCAACAGGGTTAATAACGTACTTCTTTACCCTGTTCAATACCTCGTCAGTAATACTACCCGACAAGATATACACCTTAGCCGTACGCACAGTAGGTCTGTCGCCCTTAGAAATTATCTGTATACACTGTGCCGCCGAATCTGCTCTCTGGTCAAACTGACCTGGGAGATATTCAACACCGAAGGCTACACCGCCCTTTGCGTCGAGCTCGGTATACGTATCATCAAGCTGTGGCTCTGAAAAAACTGTATTTACAGCTTTATCAAAGAGCTTCTTTTCAATACCGGAAACATCATATCGATTTACTATTCTGACGTCCTCTACTTCTTTAAGTCCTACGAAATTCTGAAGGTCGCGAAGCAATGCCTTTGCCTCGTGTGCCTCATTCTTCTTTTTTTCTACGTAAATACGGTAAACCATATTTTATAACTCCTAAAGTTTTATTATATACAATTAACCTGTTAAAACCTTTTCGCTCTTCAATACACAATTACAAAGCCGTTATGCATTCAGTGCTTTTTGTCCTATGTCCTTGCGGTAAAAGTCGTTTTCAAAATGAACCTTTTTACTTGCCTCATATGCCTTTTCAATAGCGCATTTAAGACAAGCGCCCTTGGCAACAACGCCAAGCACTCTACCGCCCGAGGTAACGACCTTGCCGTCGGAAAGCTTTGCGCCCGCATAGTAAACAAATGCATCTCCCATATCTTCCTCGGTTATCTCAAAGCCCGAATCATACTTTTCGGGATATCCCTTTGATGCATGTACCACACAGCAAGCCGCACCGTCAGAGAATTTCACATCTATTTCGGAAAGCCTCTCCTGGCTAACCGCCATCATAACTTCAAGAAGGTCACTTTCCATTAAGGGAAGAACTACCTGTGTTTCAGGATCTCCGAAGCGGCAATTGTACTCAATCACCTTGGGACCCTTGGGAGTAAGCATAAGTCCGAAGTAAAGACATCCCTTGAAGGTTCTGCCCTCGGCATTCATTGCGTTTATCGTAGGAAGGAATATTTTTTCCATACATTCGTTAGCAACTGCCTCGGTGTAATAGGGATTGGGAGCTATTGTGCCCATACCGCCCGTGTTAAGACCTTTGTCTCCGTCAAGTGCTCTCTTGTGATCCATAGAAGAAACCATAGGAACGACCGTCTTGCCGTCCGTAAAGGAGAGCACAGAAACCTCAGGTCCTGTAAGAAATTCCTCTATTACCACTCTGCTTCCGCTCTTACCAAACGCGCCCTCGCTCATCATCATTACAAGAGCACGCTCTGCGTCCTCGAGAGTTTCCGCAATTATAACTCCCTTTCCCAGAGCAAGACCGTCTGCTTTTATAACTATCGGCATTTCCTTTGTTCTCACGTAGGCTGTTGCTTTTTCAAGGTCGTCGAATGTCTCGTATTCCGCAGTGGGAATATTGTATTTCTTCATAAGATTTTTTGAGAAAATTTTGCTTCCCTCAATTTCGGCTGCAGCTGCTTTCGGTCCGAAGCAAGGAATACCCAATGCTTCAAGTCTGTCAACGGCACCGAGTACCAGGGGGTCATCGGGTGCCACTACCGCAAAATCGGGCTTATTTGCCTTTGCAAACTCCGCAATGCCGTCAATATCCTTTGCACCGATATTTACACATTCTGCGTCCTTGGCGATTCCGCCGTTTCCGGGAAGCGCCCATATATGCTCAACTTTTTTATTTTCAAGGAGCTTTTTAATTATGGCGTGTTCTCTTCCGCCCGCTCCCACTACAAGTATTTTCATTTACTGTCTCCCGTCATTAATGGTGGAAAAGTCTCATTCCTGTGAACGCCATAGTCATACCAAACTTGTCGCAGGTCTCTATTACCTGATCGTCACGAACAGAACCGCCGGGCTCTGCAACGTAGCTTACACCGCTTCTCTTTGCTCTCTCGATGTTGTCACCGAAGGGGAAGAAGGCATCTGATGCAAGGCTGACGCCTGTAATCGAATCAAGATATGCTCTCTTTTCTTCCTTGGTAAGAATCTCGGGCTTCTCAGAGAAGAATTTCTCCCATACGCCATCTGCAAGCACCTCTTCGGGCTCATCGGAAAGATAGATATCAACGCAGTTATCTCTGTCCGCTCTCTTTACGTCGGGAAGGAATGGCAATGCAAGTGTCTTGGGGTGCTGACGGAGATGCCACAAATCAGCCTTACTGCCTGCAAGACGAGTACAAAGTATTCTTGACTGCTGACCTGCACCAACACCGATGCACTGACCGTCATATGCATAGGAAACGGAGTTTGACTGTGTATACTTAAGGGTTATAAGTGCGATTATAAGGTCTATTGCCTTATCCTCGGGAAGCTCCTTATTCTTTGTAACTATATTTGAAAGAAGCTCTCTGTCTATCTTAAATTCATTTCTGCCCTGCTCAAAGGTGATACCGTATACCTGCTTATGCTCAATGGGATCGGGCTTGTATTCGGGGTCTATTTTAACAATGTTGTAGCCGCCCTTTTTCTTGGTTTTGAGTATTTCAAGAGCTTCAGGTTCATAGTCGGGAGCAATTATACCGTCGGAAACCTCACGCTGAATTATCTTTGCCGTCGTAACGTCGCACTTGTCGGAAAGTGCTATCCAGTCACCAAAGGATGACTGACGGTCTGTACCTCTTGCTCTGGCATATGCACAAGCAAGAAGAGAATCGTCAAGTCCTTCGATATCATCAACAAAGCAAGCCTTCTTAAGAGATTCGGGGAGCTTTTTGCCTACAGCCGCAGAGGTGGGGCTAACATGCTTAAACGACGTTGCCGCAACCATTCCTGTTGCTTCCTTTATCTCCTTTACAAGCTGCCACGAGTTGAAAGCATCGAGAAAGTTTATGTAGCCGGGCTTTCCGTTAAGTATTTCTATGGGAAGCTGTGAACCGTCGTGCATAAATATTTTTGCAGGCTTCTGATTGGGGTTACAGCCGTATTTCAATTCAAATTCAGTCATTTTCATGCTCCTTAATTATTCTTGTTAAATATGAATTCGTTCGCCTTGCCTGTTTCAAGGTCTACCTCACGAATGAAAAGGGACACCTTGTTATCTTCATTAAGGTTCGACCACACGATATCGGCAAGCTCTCCTGCGCTGTTGGGAAGGGATACCTCCTCAGGCTCACCGTAGAATGACGGTATAGGATTGCCGTCGCATTTATAAGTATGAATAAAATGTCCTATTCCGTTTCTTGGTGTATACGAATAGAAAAAGCGGTTACATACGCTGCCGTCTCCGTTCGCACTCTTCAAAATAGACATTTTATAATGGAAACAGTTTTCTCCATAATAGAGCATTGCGGATATTCTGGGTGTAAAATTGGGAGCGTCGGGCTCAAATTCTCTTGTATGAAGTGCCTTTTCAAAGGAAAATCCGTCTTCGCCGTGCTCCTTAACGTAATCATAAATCGTATCAGTCTGGTCTCCGTTGGTAACGATATCGGCACAAGGCAATGAAAGATAAGGATTATAAATTATAAGGCTGGGATCTTCAAGCTTTGACTCGTCAAAAGCCTTGGTACGCATACCGCCTTCAAATCTTTCAAATATTCTGTTACGGCTGTTTGCGCTTCTGCCCATTATGAAATAAGCTATCATTGCTTTTTTGCCGTCTGTGCTTTTTCCTACTACAATTCCTCTTCCGGGATATGAGTTCTCACTGAGTAGGGATAAGTCGGATCGTA
>JAZSDT010000105.1:0-10715 GCA_045531285.1 Eubacteriales bacterium | reverse complement strand
TTATGGGAGTATTCGGAGTACGAAATATCATTGAGGCAGGGATAATATCTCTGCCTATTATTTATCTCGTATTCCTGCTTTTACCGCTTGGGCTTACTTGGAAGATAATCGTATCGGCTATTTTTGTAATACCCATCGGTGGCTTTGCTCTAATAGGCATAAACGACGATCCGCTGTCACTGTTCGTCAAGAACTGGTGGCGGTGGCTTAGAAACAGAAAAATAATTGAATATCGAGGTGAGGTAAAATGAAACATCCCTTTTCAAAAAAGAAAGATGAAAAGTCCTTCGGAAAATACTATTCCAACAGCACTCAAAAATGGCTGCCCATCGAAACGGTAACAGGTGGTCTTGTACTTCTGAAGGATGGAAGATACATAAAGATTCTTGAAGTACTTCCCGTAAACTTCTATCTTAAAAGCGATGTTGAGCAGGAAAACATCATCTATTACTTTGCCTCTTATCTCAGGATAGCTCCCGATAATATGCAAATAAGAGTTGTTACAGAAAGAGCTGATATTGACGACTACTTAAAGCGTCACGAGCATTATGCCGAGAATGAACCCAACGAGCAGACGGAAGCAATGATATATGACGAAATGGACTTTGTAAAAGGTCTTTCGGAGAATGTCGCAATCAAAAAGAGGTTCTTTATCATCTTTGAATACGCCAATAAGAATTTTACACAGCAAAATGTTCGCTTTGCAGATATTCAAAGGATACTGTCGGACGAAGCATACAAGGCACAGAGGTATTTATCTCAATGTGAACTTGGTGTTATCGACATAAACGACAACGGACAGCTCATTGACCTGCTCTATGGGTTTATCAATAAGCAAAGTTCAAAGTATGTAAATCCCGGCAATTTTGCAGACGGTATGTTTGATGAAATACACACGCAATACGGAGGTGAAAGTTTTGAGTAAAGAGTACAGAAATCCATTTGAGGAGGATACATATGAAAGCGAAAAAGAAATTCCCGAAGAAAGCAGTTCCGAAAAAAGAGCTCCCAAAGCCGCAAAATCAGATAATCCCAAAAAGAAAAAAGCGACACAAGGTAAGAAGCAATCCCTGATGGACAGCATCAAAGGTGCGTTTAAGGGAGAGCAAAAAGAAGAAATCCCTGAAATGTGGACGGGACAGACTTCTGTACTTGACGTTATTGCACCTTCCTCTGTTGATAACGGCAGCCGTGATTACATAGTGGTTGACGGTATTTATCATTCGTATCTCTACGTTGCAGGCTACGGATACCGAACAAGAAACGAGGCGGCGTGGTTATCACCCCTTGTTGAAGCGGGCGATAATATCGGTATAAGCTTCACCTTCAGACGTATGCCGAGGGATAAGACACTTTCCCGTATTTCGCAGAAAACAATGTTAAACCGCAGCAAAATGCGTGAGGTTGACGACACAAGACAGGATTTTGAAGAGCTTGACGATGCAATATCTTCGGGTTTTTTCTTGAAGGAAGGTATGAACCGAGGCGGTCAGGACTTTTACTATATGTCCACTGTTATAGAGATTACAGCCTACGATGTGGAAGAGCTCGAACAGAGAGTTGCAGATGTTATGACACTTTGCAGTTCAATGAGTATGGTGTGTAAGCGTGCTGATTACAAGCACGAACAATGCTTTTTGTCCTCACTACCCATACTGTCTGTTGATCCTGATATTGAGCGAAAAGGCAGAAGAAACGTACTTACCGACTCACTTGCAGCATCATTTCCGTTTTCATCATTTGAGATATATGATGAAGGCGGTATTTTTTTAGGGCTAAACAAATATAACAGATCGGTTGCAATACTTGATATCTTCGACAGCGATAAGTATGCAAATGCCAACGGCTGTATTTACGGTACTACCGGTGCGGGTAAAACGTTCTTACTTCAAACTATGGCTTTACGCTTTCGTATGCAAGGTACTCAGGTGTTCATTATAGCCCCCGTAAAGGGACACGAATACATTGATGCCTGCGAAGCTATAGGCGGCAAATACATCAAGATTGCTCCATCATCAAAGGACTGTATCAACATTATGGAGATACGCAAAACAAGCCTTTCAACAGACTATGAAATAAAGGCAGATACCCGTAATGACTCCATACTTGCCGAGAAGCTTCAAAGCCTTATGATATTCTTTACGCTCATAAAGAACGACATAACACAGGATGAATTAAACCTCCTTGACAGTGCCGTTATCCGTACATATGAGACCTTCGGTATCACCTTTGACAATGCCTCGCTCTACAACGAAGACGGCAATTTTAAGAGGATGCCGACACTCAAAGATTTGTATGCAGAACTGTATTCAAGAGAGGAAACAAAGAAGATTTCTCTCATGATTGAAAAGTTTGCAACGGGTTCTCTTGCTTCCTTCAGCAGAGAAACAAATGTAGACCTATCAAACAAATATATTGTGCTTGATATGACCGAAATGACAGATGCACTCAAGCCTATCGGTATGTTTATGGCACTTGAATTTGTGTGGGACAAAGCAAAGGAAAGCCGTATTCAGAAGAAAGTAATCTTCCTTGACGAGCTGTGGACGCTCATCGGCGCAGGTGCCAACAAGCTTGCGGCAAACTATGTGCAAGAGATTTTCCGTCTTATCCGAGGCTTCGGTGGTGCGGCAATTCAGGCAACGCAGGATTTGTCAAGCAGCTTTTCGGCTGACACCGGAAGATACGGCAAGGACATACTCAATCTTTCAAGCTTCAAAATTCTTCTTCACCTTGAGGAAGACGAGGCGTTCACGGCACAAAAGTATCTCTCCCTTTCAGATGAGGAAACAATGCAAATTATCCGAAACGGCAGAGGTGAAGCACTCCTTTGTGCCAACAAGAACAAGGTCTGTATCGAAATTAAGGCATCGCCTATAATGTATGACCTTATAACCACCAAGCGTTCTGACCTTGAAAAACGGAGGAAGGTATGACCGATAACTACAAAGAAACTATCTCAAAGCTACAAGAGGATGCAAACAAAATACAGCACCATCTTTCGCAGATGAAGGCATCTACAAGTAAGTCCTCCGGGGTTATCGAACGTGAGATAGACGACTATATGTGTGAGGTGGAGACACTGTGTATTCGCTCAAGAATACTGCTTGATGGATATCGTCAAGTGGAGGTTGTAAGTGATTGTTACACTACCGACAAGAGCGTTGCAAAGATAGCGGGAGCTGTTGAAGAAACACGTGACGGATGGCTGCATATAACTCTTAACACGCTGCTTCCGAATTGCCGTTACCGTGTCAGCGGATATATCGGAGATACGGTAAACAGACTTTTGCGTGACTATAAGTATGAGCTGCCGTTCTTTGACAAAGCGTTTCTTGCTATTGTGGAATACTGCAATTACGAAAAACATAATGCTCTTGACAACGACAACAAGGGCTGGAAAATGATACCCAACGTACTCAAGGGCAGAGTGATTGCTGATGACTCGCAGTTTATTTTGAGCATCGGTCTTTTCTCAAAAATATCCAATGATGTGCGTTGCGAAATATATGTTATGCCTCCCGAGGACGGCAGCATTTTTATGGATTTACTGTCTCGGGATGAGCTTTAAGGGTGACGTAGTACATTAAAAAACCGGCATTTTTCAAGGCACCGAAAAAGCAGTCGCTTCGTCACCCTGAAACGGTCTGAAAAGCCCGTAAATACAGGGCTTTTCGGACTTTGTAAAATTCAAAAATTGAGTGTAGGTGCGCACTACTGTGGAGGGTGACGAAGTAAGTGAATTTTGACATAAAAGATTACAGGGTTTTACGTCTTTGCGGTCTTTGCAGATATATCCCATCGGACCTTTGGAGATATTACAATTCGGAGTTGTTTTCAGCAACATCAATGTTCACTTTAGAGGACAGAGGATATATAAAAATGCAGACAAACGGTATGAGCTACAAGCTTACATATAAAGGACGTGAAGCACTTGCAGAAATGGGGTTTAAATATGCAGAGGATATGAGAATGGATACTAAAAGAGCAGCATATAAGAGAAGACTTATGCTTGCACATTGTAATGTTACAATGCATCTTGCAGGAATAGATGTGTTTTGTGAGAACACATCGGAGCTTGCAGGAAAAGAAGCAGGGTTTTTAAATACGCTGATGCTCAGAACGAACAATAATGTAAAAGCACTTGCAGGAACAAGGTTTGCAGGAATACTGAAAACCGAGAACATTGCAAATGTGGTTTACTATGTTGAGAATGCTGAAGATTGGATTGTCCCCGGATACGAGAGAGAAACATTCACAGCAGAACTCAGTACAATGCGAGGTGTTAAGGATATACAGATACTCCTTGCAGGAAAAGACTTGGAGGAATTGTGGAACGTGACACATCCTCCGAAACAGAGCGAGAAGCTCCCAAGAGGTATGACACTGTTTGACAGAGCCTTGGAGGAACTTGGGTACGACTACTTACTTGTTCCGATAGGTCGTAACGGGGTGACACAGCTCAGCGTTATGAAGCTTTGGGGATACAGTCACAGGCTTGCTACTTCACTTGGTCGCGTCAGTGAGTTACCGAGGGAGCTTTCATTCTGTGATAGCATAATTGATGGTGAGCCATTTATTTTTACCATTGATATGAATGTAAAAAGAATTGAGCGAGCACTGAGACAATTAAAGCGGTATGACAGTTCTTTCATACCAAATATTTGTTGCTTTCCATTTCAAAAAGATGTGGTTGGTAAAATTGTAAAGAGATGCGGTATAAGAGAGAAAAAGCTATATACACTTGAAAAAGAAATAGTTGAAGCATTCTTTCCCGAAACTGCGAAAGTGGAAGATCTTACAAAACCGTATATGACAAAAGAAGGGAGATATGTGTGTGCGGACGAGAAAAAAGTTAAAAGAACTAATAGCAAAGCATCCGAGACTTGAAAGAGCCATAGCAAAGTTTATGGAGCATCCGATACTGTATGTGGTCGGCACGGTAGTTATAATATACCTTTACGGCGTTTTTATAAATGCCTTCATAACGGCACTGTATAACTTCAATAACGGTACCGCCGAGCCTGTGTTCTCCCTAAATCCTATCAAGTGTATTGAAGCAGCATTTACTCCTCAAGGACTCGGAGTTATCTTCTTTCTTTTCATAATGTACGCTCTTATATCGGGAAAATGGATACACCTCATAACGGGCGTTAAGATTACAAAGGACGAAAGAAACTTCTTTGTGTCAAACGAAGGAACACACGGTACATCAGGCTGGATGAGTAAAAAGGAACGTGAGAAGATACTTGTATCGGGAACGGCGGATTCAATTCCTTGTCCCATTCTTTGTAAGGTCAAGAACAGTATGCTTGACGATGATAAGTTTGCGAGCTATCTCGGTCTGCGTGACGATTCGGGACTTAATAAACACATTATCGTCTACGGTGCGACAGGCTCCGGTAAGAGCCGCGGATTTGTAAAACCCTTTATGCTCAAGATGGTACAGCTTCTTTCTTCGGAGAAAAAGCAAAGTATGATTATTGTCGATCCGAAAGCCGAACTATTTGAACAGTATTCAGAGCATCTTCGGAGTAACGGCTACGTTGTCCGTGCCTTTAACCTACTCGATATGGAAAATTCCGACGGGTGGAATTGCATAGGTGAAACTGAAGGCGACGTTGATATGGTACAGTCGGTTGCCGAAATCATAATCCGTAATACCTCCGAGGATGGAGATAAAGCAGACTTCTGGGACAAAGCTGAACAGAACTTGCTTATTGCTCTTATCCTCTATGTTCAGAGTATGAGAGATCCTATCACAAATGAGCTTCTACCGCTTCATGAGCGTTCTCTCGGAGCGATATACAAGATACTTTCAAGTGAAAGCGCAAAGAGTCTTGACGCAAAGTTTCAAAAACTTCCGCTTGACCATCCGGCAAGAGGTCCTTACGGTATCTTCAAGCAGGCCGCAAGCAACCTTTGGGGTAACGTGTTTATAGGTCTCGGCTCCCGTATGAATGTATTTCAGAATAAGCTTGTTGATAAAATTACGAAATACCACGATATAGACCTGGAGCTTCCCGGTAAACAGCCATGTGCATATTTTTGTATTATTTCGGCGCAGGATACCGCTTATGAGTTTCTTTCCTCACTGTTCTTCTCAATGCTATTTAAGAAGTTGTCTGACTATGCACGAAAGCACGGTGACGAAAGAGGCAGGCTTCCCATAGAAGTAAACTTCATAATGGATGAGTTCTGTAATGTTGGTAAGCTCCTTGACTTTAAGAAAACTATATCCGTTGTCCGCGGTTACGGCATCAACTGTCAAATTATCGTACAGTCCATAGCACAGCTTTCTGACCGATATCCGGTAAAGGAATGGGAAGAAATCGTCGGCAACTGCGATACACAGCTTGTGCTCGGCTGTAACGACATGATGACGTCGGAGTACATATCCAAACGATGCGGTGCAGTAACCATTCAGCTTACAAACAGTATGGCACCGCAGACACCTTTGTTCTCTCCAATCACAAGAGAGGTTACAGGCTACAGACAAACCAAGACTAACAACACAAGACCGCTTATGTACCCCGAAGAAATACTCCAAATGGATAACAAGCAATGTCTTGTGCTCATACGCGGACAGAAGCCGCTTAAAGGGTTAAAGATCATTCCCGATGAGCTTTCGTCCTACAAGGATCTAAAGTATACGAGAGTATCCGAATACATTCCAAAATGGCGTGAGCTTGATGAAGAGCTTGAAAATGAAGTTTCTCGATTTGATGCCACACCGGAAGAAGATATGAGTGAAGATACACACGATAAAACTGTAGAGTCATCTGAAGACGAAAACGAAGAAAACAGAAGAACTGTTGCTGCCTTTGCCGAAAAGATGAAGAGACAGGCAACAGTTTATACAGACGATGATTTTTCCGAAACAAATGCGTCTGACATTATAAATAACTGAATACGGAGGTTAAAAATATGAACATCTATAAAATAAATGACATTATAAGCTGCGACTTTCTCAAAATACCCAAATCACTGTTTGCAAATCCAAAATACAAGAGCCTGTCATCTGACGCAAAGCTTAGTTACGCTTTACTCTATGACAGGCTTTCTTTATCTAAGGTTAACGGCTGGATAAATGAAAGTGATGAGGTGTACCTCATATATACCCGTGAAGAAATTGCGGAAGATCTCGGTATTACATATAAAAAAGCAATCTCGGTGTTTAGGGAACTTGTGGATGCAGAGCTTATTGTTGAAAAGCGCTGTGGCAGAGGTATGCCCAACAGAATCTATATTGTTAAGCCCGAGCTTGATGCAGTACATGCCAAAAAGTATGTAAAGAGGGACAATTTAAGAACTGCCGATTCGGCATGTCTTGAGGGACAGCTTGAAAACGCAAATCCTGAAGAAATGCTTGCAACCACCGAAGGTTTATACATTCCTGATATGCCGATTTCGGATATCAAGATATGCCAAAACGGCACATCAAGAAATGCCCAAACGGGAGTTCAAGAACTGCCAAATCAGCACCCTAATAAGACTTATAATAATCAGACTTATTCAAATCATACTGATTCAAGTCAGTCTGTCAGTCATAGCGTAATTGATAATACAGAAAGTGCGGACGGACAGACGGACGATGTATACAGCTTTGATGATATTCTTGAAAGCTGTCAGCTTGACACCTTTGAGGAGGAAGAGCGGAGAATCCTCTATGATGCACTTGAAAGGCTCTTTTATTCCGAGAACTTCAGAATTGGCGGTGCGGTCTTACCTCGCAGAAAAGTCAGAAGCCGTATGTATGAGATAGACGTTTCAACACTTGAATCTGCTATGGCGAAGCTTCACAAGAATGAGAAGCAGATCAAGAATATGACGGCTTACGTTATGAGTACCATTTTCAACTGCATTACTGAGGACTGCACATTGCTGCACGTTGATCCCTATCTTAATTCCTTGAGAGAGGTAAAAAAAGAATGAGAGGAGTGGCATAGAATGTATCTTAATGCTTACCAGAGATATGTCGAAGAGCTTATAGGCGAATACGAATCATTGCTATTAAGCCAACTACTGAAAGCAGTAAATTTCAAGTTTGGAATAGAGCTTCCAAGCATTGAAGACTACGCAAGGCAGATGTGTTACTACGGCGATTACAAAATGCTTGCTTACGGCAGTGATTATATTCTCCACATTAAAGGCGGAGAGCCTGATTACGATATGATATGCTCCTTTGACGTTGTGCTTTCATTTTTGCCGCAGGTCATATGGCATAGAAAGAGCCGTGAGCCTGTGTCGATCCGCTTCTTTGTAAGCACCCTTGAGCATGACCGTGAAATATCTGTTATTCCCGTACAGCAAGGCAATGAGCGAATGCTCACCCGATATGCAGACGATAAGTTTGAAGACCAAAAGTGCGAGGTAGTTATATTTCTTCTTGAAACAAAGGAACAGATGAAGCTGATAAAATCAACCTGCAACTACAGGTTTGCTCTTATTACCAAAGACGGCGTTATGTTCTACAAGAAGGATGCACAGTGAGAAATAAAGGAGGTGGTTCCAATAGGAAACACAGCATAAAACATAAAACAAAATTTTACAGGAGGACACAGAATGAATTTTAACGAGTTAGACTTAACAAAAATCGACAAGGATTTGACTGATGCAGAACGTGATGAATGGCAGGCAATCTATGCTTCTTACCGTGGCAGATCTGTTATCTCAGGTGAAGTTGCAGGCGTTGATTTGCACGAATTTGACATAATTCCCAAGGGCAAAAGAAAACCCGTCCGGAAAACCGTCAGATGCCTTATTATCATCAACCATCGTGTAAAGGTCATCATTCCCGAGACCGAGGTGTTTATCGAAGAGCTTGACACAGGGTATCACATTCTGCATTCAATGTGCGGTGCAAAAGTAGACTATGTTATTACCCACATTGAACGTGAGGAAGGCTTTGCAATCGCATCACGCAAGCTGGCACTTGAAAAGATACGCCGTGCAAATTCAAGGCGGAGGTACAAACCGGGACAGATCGTTGATACCAAGGTTGTCTCTGTCGGCAGAGGCGTATGCACTGTAACCTTCAATGGTTACGACGTTATGATACCCCAGCGTGAAATTGGCTACAGTGCCGTTCCCGATCTTCGTGAGGTAATGCATCCGGGAGATGAACGCAAGGCAATGATAACCGAGTTCAGCAAAGATGATGGCATAATGAAAATGTCAATCAAGCAGACTATGCCTCATCCCTTTGACGGTATTGAAACACGGCATCCGCTTGGCTGTACACGAATTGCGAAGATCGTGGGCAAATACGGCGGCGGTGTGTTCTGTAGGTTGTACGACGGAGTTACCGATGTGCTTTGTTCATACGATTCTTTACAGAATGACGGTGATTTCAAAATCGGTGACAGTGCCGAGATTGTCATAAACAAGTATAACCCCGAAAAGAAGCTTGTTTACGGCAAGATTTTAAGAAAAATGCTTAGGAGATAAATGAAATGGGCGGCAAATAAAATTGCCGCCTTAATTCGTATATAGGAAAAATAGTTTGGTTGAAAATATATTAAAAACGCTAATTTGTTTTCATTATGAAACCAGAATAAAGGAGCATGAACTCGCTCATAAAAGCCCTTTTTGCAGTAATGTAGTTTGTTTTAAAGTTGGTAAAGATTACCAGTACGACAAAACGAATGATTAACTTTAAAAAACAAGAAATGATATAATTATTGCTACAAATCCGAGGAGGTGAAAAAAGTGGAAAAATATGGATATGTAAGAGTTTCGGCGATAGACCAAAATGAAGCAAGACAGCTTCTTGAGATGGAGCAACTTGGTATAAAGTCAGAAAATATTTTTATTGATAAACAATCTGGTAAGGATTTTAACAGACCAGAGTATATCAGGCTAACAAAGCTACTGAAGAAAGGTGATTTGCTGTATGTAAAAGCCATAGATAGACTTGGCAGAAATTACAAAGAAATTCAGGACCAATGGCGAATTATTACTAAAGATATGGAGGTTGATGTGGTGGTTATAGATATGCCTTTACTCGATACAAGAGTATACAAAGATTTAATGGGCACATTCATTGCCGATCTTGTTCTTCAGGTGCTTTCGTTTGTTGCTCAGAATGAGCGTGAAAACATAAAGAAACGTCAGGAAGAAGGCATAAAGGCCGCAAAGCTTCGAGGTGTAGTATTTGGACGTCCGGCGAAAGTTCCTCCCGATGATTTTGCACATATTGTTTGTAGATGGGAGAGAGGGCAGATTTCAGCGCAGGATGCAGCACAGCTCAGTGATATGAGTATAGCCACATTTTACAGACGGCTTCGAGAGTTTCGAGGCAAATAAAAATCACTATCAAATTGTGTACTTTTTGATAGTGATTTTTATTTGCTTGAAATACAGTTTCGTTACGAAAATTATACTCATATAAGCACAAAATGTCAATACAATGACATATATATTTCCAATTTGCACCAAAATACAAACAAATACATATTTTGTCAAAAAGTACACAATTTGCAAAATGATTATTTTTGGAGGTGTTCATGAATAATTTGAAGTTTATAAGGACTTTAGCAGGAGTTGAAAAAAAGGAAATATCTAGTATCCTAGGAGTTACGGTTTATACTTATACTGCATATGAAGATGAAAGAATGTTAATGGATGAAACCATAATCATTATGATATGCAAAATGTTTAATATTGAAAAAAGTGATATTTTTTGCAAAAAAGAAGATGTAAATTGCGACAGT
>JAZSDT010000072.1:0-10738 GCA_045531285.1 Eubacteriales bacterium | reverse complement strand
CGTAAGTTTTGAATGTGGAATGTGTGCAAGCCGATTTACCTGTCCAATAGCCTGTTTCGAAGCCTGTGCCGCTCTTAGCGTAAATCTTATTTGTTGTGTCAGCGCTTGCGGTTTCGCCGTGTACGTTACAAAGCTCCGCTCTGTCGTCGGCACTGCCATACACGTAGATAATGTCGGAGGGATCTGTTACACCGCCGTCGAGCATTACCTGTCTTATAATCATAAGACCTGCGGGAGTATCGTCTGTAAGGTCTGTCCACTCTCCCTGTGTAAGAGCAGAGCCGTCAGCGTTGATGGTAAGAAGTGCGTACTGATAGTTAGCACCTTCCTCAAGACCGAGGATTGCACCCAAGCCGCCTGTAATACCTTCAAGCTTGCCATATTGGGGAATTTCAATTTCATAGCTATCAGGATAGTAGCCTGCCTGCCACTGGTTCTGAATGAAACGTGCCGAAATGGCGCCTCCGGCCATATAGGTACCGTCGCCTGTAACGATAGTAGCTTCATCAATATCACCAACAGGGTGAATTTCGAGACCTACAACGTAGCCTTCTGCTCCTTCGAGAGTAGCAGCTGCATCAACGGGGATGCGCTTCCAGGTGAACGTGCCGTCTGCAGGGAAATCGTAAGACTGTGAAGTCCAGGTATACTCTGTAATGTTTCCGTCAAGGTCCATTACCTTAAATATAATGGTAGTCTTACCGGAGAGCTTAAAGGAACCCTGTCTCTTTCTCATAGTAAGATCAAAGCCGATAAGCTCGTCTACAGGAATAATCTCTGTGTTATCGTAAGCGTATTTGAAGTTTCTTGCTTCCATAGCAGCAGCAATCTTTGCTTGAAGAGCAGCCTCCTCTGCTGCAAGAGTAGCTTCATCCTTTTCAGCGGCTGCAGCATAGAAGTCATCGATTACCTTCTGCATAACCTCAGGCTTCTTACCGCCTATCCATGATGCAGAGTAATTTCCACTTTCTGTCTGTGCGGTAAGTATAGCCTCAGCCTCAGCCTCGGTGTGCTGATAGAGCCAGAGATTCTGAGAATCGGTTATTCCGCCAACCACCTGGTCGAGAACTGCATAAGCACCGGTGGGCTGTTCGTATACGCCACAGGATGCACCCTTCCATACTCCGGGAACGTAAACGTCGCCGTTTGAAGCAACTATCTTGCCCGAGTCGTTGAGTGTACTGAGCACCTGTCTCTGCTGAGCGTTACCTGTGATATAGAAAATATCAGAGGGAGCTGAACCAACAGTGCCTTCCTCGTTGCAGTAACGAACTACTGCAAGACCTGCAAGACCTGTGGTTTCGGACGTAACGGAAGTCCATTCGCCAATAGCGTAGCCGTCGCCTGTTTCATTGATGGTAACGGGAGCCATCTGATAGTATTTGTCGTCATCAAGACCGTTGATAACTGTGACACCGCCCGTAACACCTGTAGGTGCATCAAACTCGGGAGCTGTAACTGTAACACCGTTATCCAATGAAAGTGCTTGATAATGATGGAAATATCCTCTTGCTTCGTTGTTTGTGCCTGTTGCACCGCCATTAACGAAGAAATCGTCGGGAAGGTTTGCATAAGGAACAAGACCAAGACCTACAACGTATTCGTCATCAGCAATGCCTTCGGGCTTGGGAACAACAATATTACCCTTTGTAGCATTATAGAGTGCATCTACAACGTATTCGTTTACAGCGTCAGAGCCTACCTTCTTTGTAAAGATAATAGCCTCGGGTTTGAAATCTGCCGCGCTGTAGCCTTCGTTATAGTTAAAGGCTCCAACCTTGGGTGAAAACGTCTTAGTTGTATAGTTATCAAAAATGCTTGCGGGGAATACCTGCTCGTTTGTGAAGCCGTAGTAGTATTTTGACTCCTGGAGACGGTTGTTTTCGCCAACAATAGGTGTTGCACCTGTCCAAGTATTAACCATAACCGCAACAGCTTCGCCTTCACCCTCATAAAGAGTGTTGTCGGCAACTGCATAGTATGCTTCTTCCTTGAGGTAGTATTCTGCTTCACCGATGGTGTATACAGGGTATACAGACCCTTCTACGGTAACAGTCTTTGCCACCTGTGCGGGAGCGAGAACGTTCTTCTTTTCAACGTGGATACAAACCGATGCAGCTGTACCACTGTTGTAAGTAGTAATCAAAGAGAAAGCTCCGTCGGATGAACGTGACCATTTTCCCGGTACGTATGTATCCAAAATTGCGTTTGTCATGTTTTCAAGGGGCTTTGAGTTTTCTTCGTCCCAGTACGATATGCGTCCTGTTTCGCCCGCTTGAACGAAAATAGCAACGGGAGCTGTGTCCCCTGCCTTGATACCCCAAACACCCGAAGTGAGTCTGGTATCTGATGTAAGTGATGTAAATTCGCCGTATGTGTTGTTTGCAAAATCGTACTGTGCCGCGGTATACGTAACACCGTCTTCAAGTCCTTCTACGGTGCCATTGATGGAAACCGTATAGGATGCCAGTGACGAAACTGCGAGAACGAGAGCCATAGCAAAAACTACTATAGCTACACGGCTGAGTTTCTTAAATGACATAATAGATCCTCCTGAATTTTTTTAGCGTACGTCTATAAACAAATCTAAGCATTTCTAAAAACGTTTGATACTCCGTTATAAACGGAGGCGATACATCAGGATGTTTTTGTCGAAATGCCGAAAATTTTTATTTTACAAAACGTACATTTGTGCTATTGTGCTGTATTAAGTATACTATTTTTACTGAATAAAGTCAATAATAAAAAAACTAAAAAGCCAAATAAGCCCAAAAATAATTAACAATTTTTTTGCTTTTTTGTGCTATTTTTTTGAGAAAAACCTTTATTTTTTTATATATAACAACAAATAGTTGTTTTTTGAAAGTTTTTAAAAAAGACACACAAGATACAGATTCACTTCAACTGCTTTTTCTCGGAGGTAATTTTTAGCAAGCAGAAAGCCTCTGCCGACAATGCCACAACCCCAAAAACAGCTTCTCCCGATTCCGACAAAATTTAGCGCAAGACGAGGAAACAAGAACAGGTGGAGGAAAACTTACTTCGGTAACTTGACGAAGCCCTGTTTGCAATTGACAAAGTATTGCACGAAATTTTTAAGGAATCAAGCCGTCGCGTACTTAAAAGAGGGGCAAAAGAAAAAAACAATTTTAAAATCCGTAGGATTTATTCCCATTAAATAATGTGAAAAAGGAGTGATGTGTTTCCACATCACTCCTTCTTTATGGGAGAGATTTTCTATTCAATTATCATTGTTTTTTTCGTTCTCACCCAAAGATGCCCTCGGGAATTTATTACTTGCTGTAATCTACTGCAGCGAGGTAGTAGTCGTACATAACGTTCACAAGACTAGCAAGATTTGCATTGCTGTCGTCCATCATATCTGCCATGTAATTTGTTGCCGCATAGTTTACTGTGTAAACCGCATTGCCTTCGGCATCCTTGATGGTAAGTGTCTGCTGTGTACCAAGCTCCTGTGCGGGAATGTCTGTGATATCGAAGTAGATGTAATCACCCTTTGTACCGTAGTCTACGTCAAGAACGTAGCCAGCCTGTACAAATGCATCGATATCGTTAACCTTGAAGTAATGACGGATGGTTACGTTGTCCTCAAGGATAAGTGAAGTTCCATAGAACTCTACGCCTGTAAGAGCTGCATTGCTTCTTGATGCTGCTTCTACTTCTACTGCTGCTTCAGTCTTGTAGGAGTCAACAGTCTTGTTGTGGAAGTATGCGTCTGCATATGTAACGTAGTCGTCTGTTGCGTTGATAAGATCAAGAGCCGCCACAAATTCTTCGTTACCTGCTGCTGCAAGCTCCTTAGCCTGATTAATATATGTGGATACCTTGAAATCAGTTCCTATATTATAGTACTTAACCTGGATATCCTCTGCGCCTTCTTCGGTAGCCTTGAGGTAGTACTGAAGCTCGTTTTCGATATGGATGTTATCGAAATCCTTTGCAGGAACAAATACTGTGATGTAGTAAAGACCCTTAGCCTCATCAAAGAGAAGCTTGGAAGCCCACTTAGCTGAAGATGCTGTACTTGTAACTGAACCGTACTCTCTGTAACCGTTGTCGCCGCCATCAGCGCGTGCAAAGTCGGTGTTGATCTTTGTAGAGTAGAGGTATACCTTGTCAACGTTTACAAGGTCTGTATCAATGTCAAAGTAAACTCTTACGCCTATCTGACCGTCAAGAACAAGACTTGTACCAACAACTGTCAAAGGATTAGAGGTAATGGATGATGCTTCACTCTCGTAGAAGCTTGAGTTACCCTTAACCTTAACGAGATATGTTGCATTTGCCTTTGTAGCACTGAAGCTTGAACCTGCAAACTCTGTCCATGTTTCTCCACCGTCTGTAGAATATGCATACTTAGCACCGCCAAGATAGTTGGAAACAGTGATTACGTTCTTAACGTTGATAGTAAGCACGGGAGCCTCTGCCTGAGTCTTGGCAAGCTTGATTCCGTAACGGTTTGTACCGTCTGCATATATTGCATTCCAGTAGTTACCTGTGGGAAGTGATTCACCTTCGGGAAGCTCATTCTCGATAAACTGATTACCAAATGTCATCTTGAAGGTGTATGACTCATAGTAGGAATTGCCTGATTGGTGGTTCCAGCATGCTGATATTGCACTGTCACCAAGCTCCGTCTTGCCGTCTGCACCGTAAACTTTCCAAAGAGGATAAAGCTCAATAGCAACTGCGTAGCCTTCCTTGTCAGCAAGTGCGTCACCAACGTTAAAGTCATAGCCTGTTGAGTAAGCGATATCGGTATAAACGTCGTAGTAATCTACACTTGCACCAACAACGTGTACTCTTGCCATTGTCTGACCCTTCTTAGCGATAGCTCTTGCCTCGATAACAAGGTCATCCTTTGTATAGCCTTCGTTAATATAACCGGTATAGAATGCCGTTGCACCTATATTGATATTAACAAGCTCACTTACAGGAACGATTTCGTCCTCTGCCATGAGATACTTCACAGCATAATTACGACGGTCGTTGAGCTTGAAAACTGAACCTGTGTGGATCTCAATCTTGCCTGCGCTTTCCCAAGCTGTAACCGATGCATACATTGAGGAAGAAATAGAGGTTGCCCACATTCCTTCAACAAAGCTTGTCGAAGTTGTATTTACCAAGTTAAGAGTTCCTGCTTGGTCGCCCTTGATATAGAATACCTGAGGAGCAGAAGCACCTGCAGTATCGTCGCCAATCGTTCTTACTGCCCAAACACCTGTTGTAAGAGTCTTTTCAGTAAGAGTCTCGTATACAAGCTCAGAGTTAAAGCTGTATTTAGCAATCTCATAAGCGCCTGTTGTGTCGGAAAGAACGTTGCCCTCACCGAGAACAAGCTCAGGAGCTGCCTTGAATGTGGGAACGACTGCATTTGCTACGTATGACTCAAGGTATGTCTCGAAGGGAAGCATCTTAACGTAGATTGTATCCCCTGACTTTGCTGTAGTCTTCATTACTGCGAAGCCTGCGTCACCGCTTGTCCATTCAATGCCGTCAATTGACCATGCATAAGTTGCACCTTCAATGGCGTCCTTGATAACTACGTCTGTACCGTTTACTGCCGCAACAATGTCAAACTTAGGAGCGGGAGCGGGAGCTATTGCTCTGTAGCCGTCAGCGTAGAACATTACGTCAACGTCACCGCTTACGTCAGGCATTGAGCCCTTCTTAAACTCAACGTTAACAGCGTTACCGTAGGGATAGATAACCATACCAACGATGTAACCGTCTGTTTCTGTAAAGTCGGAAAGCTCAACAGTCATAACAGTACCTGCGTTGTAAGCATAAATAACGTCCTTGTATACAACTCTGTCAACGATAGAACCGTCATCAAGCATTACCTTGAGAACGTATTTTGTCTGGAACGTACCGCTCTTAACAGCAAGACCTGTCTGACGGCACCATGCCTTGAAGGTATGGCTTGCAAAATCAGCCATGGGGATGATTTCATCCTGTGTGAACTGGTAAGCATAACCGATAGAATTTGTAAATGCAATATTTTCTGCAACAAGCTGTGCAACCTTTGCCTGAAGCTCTGCATTTTCGGGATCTGCTTCAAGCTCGGTCATTGCAGAAGTTACCTTAGAACAGCTTATGGGGTTACTTGTTGAACCGAGGTTAAGAGGACTACCCTGTTCCCAATATACGTAAAGGTTATTGGAGTATGCGTGTGTCGCTGTCCATACGCCATCGTTAAATTCAACGGCACCGGTCTTTCCGGCTGTCTTAGCAATGATTCTTTCTACAACCTCACCGTTGATAGGAGACGTTTCCTTCATACCTGTACACGTAACTGTCTCTGTATGAAGAATATTGCCTCTTGAGTTACCTGCCTTATAGAATACCTGTGAAGGAAGTGAATCGCCAATAGTTATACCGTCACCGAGAACCTTGAATGCCCAAAGACCTGTTTCAAGCTCGTATGAGGTTGCGCCTGCGGGAAGCTCTGCTATTATTGCAGACAAGCCGTTCGCAGTAGCCTTGCAAACACCGTAGCTAACGTTCGCATCAAAGCCCTTAACTACGCCGTCCTCCAGGTAGAGACCGCTGAGGTCTGCATCAATGGGATCAAGCACAAGCTCAGGCTCGCCAACCATATATTTTTCGGGTATGAACGTCATTGTGGGCATAGAGTTAAGTTCACTTGTGCCCCAAGCGGAAGGATCTGTCTTACCGTACCACTGATTTATCTTGAGACCTACTACCCAACCCTTTTCAGGAAGAGCAGGAGTCCAAGCCGAAGCATCCTCGAAAGAAACGTTTCTTACGTTACCTGAGCCGTCTTTTGCCTCTGCTGTGATATATCTGTGCTCGGAAACTGTTCCGTCGGGAAGAGCAACTACAACCGCTACTTCTGAAGCGTAAGCCTTGCTGTAGGCGATACCCTGACGTGTAAGTGAAGTAAAGCTCAAGGATTTAAGCTCAGTAATAGATACAATTTCCTCGGGCTCATAACCGTAGTAGAGCCAGTTATTTGTAACTGCGTTGCACAGCGCCTGTCTCTTAGCAAGAGCTGCTGCCTGAAGGTCAGCATTTTCAGGATCTGCTGCAAGAGCTGCATCTGCCTCCTTGGCTGCTTTTGCTGCAGTGGATGAAATCCAACCTGCTCCAAGGGTGGATACAGCATACGTGGTAAACGATGAGTGTGTAGCTGCCGCGTTACCTGTCCAATAGCCAAGCTTAAACGTGTTTGTAGCAGCTGTTGCATACACCTTGCCGGTTGAAGGATCAACAGCACAAAGAGTCTGTCTTGCTTCAGCATCTCCGTAAACGTATACTACGTCGGAAGGAAGCGTTATGCCGCCGTCACGTGTAACCTCACGGAATATTACAAGACCCACAAGCTCTGTTTCATCTGTGTAATCTGTCCAGTTGCCCTGTTCAAGAGCTGTACCTGCAGCATTGATGGTAAGAGTTGCGTACTGATACGTCTTACCTTCTTCAAGACCTGCCACAGCACCAAAGCCTGCCTTGATACCTTCAAGCTTAGGATACGTGAGGATCTCCACCTTGTAATCATCGGGGTACCAACCCTGCTCTGCCTGGTTCTGAATGAAACGGGCTGAAACACCGTTTGCTGCAAGGTACTGACCGTCTGCAACCTTAACTGTATCAACGTCAACCTCTCCGAAGGGATAGATTGCGAAGCCTACAAGATAACCTTCTGCATCTGCAAAAAGTGTTGTAAGGTCAACCGTGTGCTTCTGATATCCGGAGTCGCCGCCGTTACCGTGAGCCTTGGTTGCACCTGTCCAGCTGTAATCTGTTACGTTGCCATCAAGGTCCATAACCTTGAATACAACCTTAGCCTTTGACTCGAATACAAGAGTACCCTGTCTCTTACGAGTAAAGAATGCAAACGAACTTACGTCCTCAACGGGAACGATTTCAGCGCTTTCGTAAGCATATCTGTTATTTCTTGACTCAAAAGTGTTCGCCAAGCTCTGAGCGTGAGCAAGTCTTTCAGCCGCCCATTCGTCAGCTGTAAGAGATGCCTTTGAAGCATAGAAATCGTCGATTATCTTCTGGAAGGTTTCAGCCTTCATACCGCCTGTCCATGCGGGATATGTATTTGACTTCTGAGCTTCAAGCTTAGCCTCTGCCGTTTCTTCTGTGTGGTCATAAAGCCAAAGTGTCTGCACGTTCGCAGGAGTGCCAACGCTCTGGTCAAGAGAGTTGTAAGGCATGAGAACGCCGCCTTCATTTACCTGACCTGCAGAGTTACCTGCAAAGTAACCGGGAAGCCAATCGCTTGTGCCCGACTTGCATATAACGTAGCCGTTATCTTCCTTGAAGTTACCTATCTTCTGTCTTTCAATAGCGCTTCCTGATACGTAAATTATATCTGAAGCTTCTGAGAAGATAGTACCATCTCCGTTGCAGAAACGAACCACAACAAGACCTGCTATTTCTGTGTCAGCCGTAAGAGTATTCCACTCTCCGACAGCATAGCCGTTACCTGTTGAATTAAGAGTAACGGGAGCCCACTGGTAATTTTTGCCTTCCTCAAGTCCGTTTACAGTAAAGATACCGCCTGTAAGACCTGTAGGTGCATCGAAATGAACAGCCTTAAGAGTAAGTCCGTTGTCAATAGACTTGTTCATCCACTGATGGTAATAACCTCTATCCTCTGTGTTATCCGCATTGTTTACAAAGAAATCGTCGGGAAGCTCGTCGTAAGGACGGAAACCTACACCTACAATATAAGCGTCAGCGGGTATATTCGCGGGAAGAGTTGCGGACAAAACCTGATTGGAATATGAGCTAACTCCTACGTATTCGCTTATTTCACCTGAGCCTATCTGCTTGGTGTAGAACACAACCTTAGGTTTGTAGTCGTTTTGGCTGTAGCCTGTGTTAACGGCAACAGAGCCAACCTTTATTGTGATCTGCTTTGAAGTGTAATTATCAAAAGCACTTACAGGTACAACCTGATCGTTGGTAAAACCGTACATGTATTCTGATTCTGCCAGAAGGTTAGCCTCACCCTCGATAGGAGTAGCACCTACCCAAGTGAGCTTTGTAACTGCAACTGCTTCACTCTCACCTTCGTAGAGAGCATTGTCTGCAACTGCATAGTATGAACCGTCCTTGAGGTAATACTTAGCACCGTCAATTGTGTAAAGAGGATAAGCAGCCTCTTCAACTGTAACGGTATCAGCAACCTTTGCTTTTTCAAGGAATGCAGCCTTTGAAAGATGAATACAAACTGAAGGATATCCGGCATATGATGTAGCGTTTACGAACGCACCATCCTTAGCACATGACCAATATCCGGGAACAAAAGAATCTGTAAGAGTAGCAGCCTTGAAAACAGAGGCTATTGCTTCTTTTTCAGTGTCCCAGAAATTAAATTTTCCTGATGCCTCGCCCTGAACGAAAAGTGCTACGGGCTCGTCATCTCCTGCCTTGATACCCCAGATTCCTGAGGTAAGGACAGTCTCGTCTGTAAGTTCTGTAAATTCGCCGTACGTGTTGTTGACAAAATCGTATTTTGCAGCGGTATATGTAACACCGTCTTCAAGTCCCGCAACAGTACCCTCTAAAGTAAAGGAATATGCCGCAAGAGATGAAACCGCAAGCACGAGAGCCACAGCAAAAGCCACAACGGCAATACGGCTGAGTTTCTTTAATGACATAATTAATCCTCCTAAAATTTTTTGTGTACGTCTTAATAACTAAAACAAACGTGCAGTACACTTAAGCTTTGATACTTCGCATAGGCGAAGGGTAGATACATCAGGGTGCTCCGGTTTACCGCATAAGCTTTGTTTTAATATACCTCAACGTACAATAGTGCTATTGTGCTATATTAAGTATACAATTAAAAAAAGCAAAGTCAATAACAAAAAAGGCATAAAAGGTCAAATAAGCCGCAAAATAATTAACAATTTTTTTCTTGCTTTTTTGTGCTATTTTTTTGAGAAAAACCTTTATTTTTTTATATATAACAACAAATAGTTGCTTTTTGAAAGTTTTTAAAAAAGACACACAAGATACAGATCCACTTCAACTGCTTTTTCTCGGAGGTAATTTTTAGCAAGCAGAAAGCCTCCGCTGGCAATGCTCGCCTATCCTAAGCTTTGCATATGTTTAAAATAGTGAAACGGCGAGGCTGTTTTAATGCAATTTCCTAGTATATGAAAAAGCGGAGAGCCTCCGCTGGCAATGCTCGCCTATCCTACGCTTTGCATATGTTCAAAAAAGTGAAACGGCGAGGGCATAATAATCGAGAATTTTCCTATAAAGTAAAAAGGAGTGATGTGTTTCCACATCACTCCTTCTTTATGGGAGAGATTTTCTATTCAATTGTTATTGTTTTTTTCGTTCTCACCCAAAGATGCCCTCGGGAATTTATTACTTGCTGTAATCTACTGCCGCAAGGTAGTAGTCATACATTGCATTTACAAGGCTTACGAGGTTTGCATCATCGTCATCCATCATATCTACGATATAATTTGCTACGCTGTAGTTAACTTCGTATACTACGTTGCCTTCTGCATCTGCTATTGCAAGAGTCTTAACTGTACCGATTTCCTGAGCAGGAATATCTGCGATATCAAAGTAGATGTAATTACCCTTTATACCGTACATACCTGCTACGTCGTATGCTGCGTTGAATGCATCAAGATCCTCTACTGTGAAGTAGTGACGGATAGTTACCTGATCCTCAAGGATAAGTGATGTTCCGTAGAATGCTACACCCTCAAGTGTT
>JAZSDT010000123.1:0-5197 GCA_045531285.1 Eubacteriales bacterium | reverse complement strand
GTACGAATGAATAATTAATAATGAATGATGAATAATTGCGGTTGAAAATCGCCACAAGCGATTTTCTTCATTAATTTTTCATTATTCATTATTCATTATTAATTATTCATTGCTTTGCAATGCAAAGTTATTATATCATATGCTTGTGTCTGTTTCAAGAATAATTTTCCGTGGCATTATATTTTGAAGAAGTCTATCGGGGTATTTGTTGACATAAAACAAAAAATGAGTTATAATAAGCTAACAAATTTAAGGAGGAAAAAAATGAAACGTTTATTATCACTTATTTTGGTGTTGATGTTTTGTTTACAGGCTGTATCTGCACTGGCGGATAGTCTGTTGATAATGCCATCACCGACAGCAAAGGCGTTTCCTTTCAAGGACGTTTCGGAAAATGCATGGTATTACGGTGACGTAAAGAGTGCGTACGAAATGGGGCTTATCAACGGTAAGGACGGTGCGGACACGTACAAGCCCGACGAAAATATGACGTATGCCGAGGCGGCAAAGCTTGCGGCATGTATGAATGAGCTTTACACAACTGGCAAGGTAACTCTTACAAACGGTACTGCAAATTGGTATGACACCTACGTTGAGTATTGCAAGAACAAAGGTATTATAACAAAGGATTACGATTACAAGTCACTTGCTACAAGAGCAGGGTATATGGAAGTATTTGCAAAGGCATTACCCGACGAAGCCTTAAAGCAGAAGAATATAGTTCCCAAGGACTTTGTTCCCGACATAAAGGTAAGCGACGCATATTACGATGCTGTTTATAAGCTTTACAGGGCGGGTATTGTTGCCGGCTCGGATGCCGAGTACAGCTGTAATCCCAAGGACAATATAAAAAGAAGCGAGGTTGCTGCTATTCTCTCACGTATGATGGACGAGAGCAAAAGAGTCAGCGTCGGCTTTGAGCCCGAAAAGGAAAACGAGATGACCTTTGGTGTGTTCTCGGACGTTCATAACAGCAAAAACGATTTTGATAACGTAATGAATACCATCTATGCCCTTACGGACGAGGGCTCGCAGCTTGACGGTATAGTGATGGTAGGCGATATAGTTTATCTTGCGGCAAAAGACTCTATTCCCGGCTCCAACACCTATGCGACAATAAAGGCAAACCCAAAATTTTCTTCTCTTTTGTCGGCAGGCAAGGTCGTTTATGGAATGGGTAACCACGAATTTCCTCTCAACAACTTAGCAGAGGACGTTACCGCACTGTCAAAGGAAGTCTTTAAGGCCGAAACGGGACTTGACCCCGAAAAGGTTACGGTTTATGACGGATATCACTTTATAACCGCAGGTCCCAAGGACTATGGCAATACCCTTACAGCCGAGCAGGAGCAGTTTGTTATGGACAGCGTTAATGCTGCGCTTAAGGCAGACCCCATCAAGCCTGTGTTCCTCATTCTGCATCAGCCGGTAGATGCTACTCTTTACGGTACGGGAAGCTCCAATAAGTACAGCGATGCCTTTGAAACCTTTATCAAGGCTCAGCCCAGACTTATTGTGTTCAGTGCTCATATGCACTATCCTTCATCCGACCCTCAGACAATATATCAGGTTCCCGGAGGAACTACCTTCGTTTATTCCAGCTGTCTTATGGGCGGTAACGGAGCGAAGCCGCCAACGGCAACCGAAAGGCACAGAACCTGGCCCAATCAGGGTATTATTCTCAGAATAAATAAGGACACCAACGTAGTGACTCTCAAGCGTTTCTATTCCGGTTCCGGTGTACCCAAGTATCTTGAGGGTGGAGACTGGACCCTTGATATTCCTGCAATGATTGACGAAAACGGTGACAGCAGTCCCAATCTTGACGTGTACAAGTACACGAACGCAAGAAAGGAATTAAGTAAGGCTCCTTACTTCAAGGAGGATGACGCCATTACCATTAAGGAACTGACCGAATACAGCGCAAAGGTTGTTATTCCCGTTCCTCAGCAGGGAGCACCTGACGAGAACAGCGTTGTAGCATTCTACGATATCGAGGTGTACAACAAGACCAAGGGAGAGGTTCTCAAGTCGGTAAGAACGCCGAGTGACTACTTCCTTAAGAGCAAGGGCTCAACCTACACGTACAATCTTGTAGACCTTCCCGACTCCAGCGATTTCAAGGTGAGCGTCACTCCCGTAACAGCTTGGTACGTTAAGGCGGAAAAGCCTCTTACCGTGGAATTTTCCACACCTGCACCCAAGTTCCCCGCTGTAAACCTGAGCACAACAAACGTATTACGTTACAACGTTTACGAAGCCAAGCTGCTTGGTACGTACACAAAGTACGCTGATTTCATCCATATGGGCTATAGCACCGTCGCTTCTGCAAAGTTTGTCGTTGACGTGACAAAGCCCGGTAAGTACAGAATATTCCTTGAAGCAAGTGCCGCCGGTTCGGCTGACCTTGCACTTACAGTTTGCTCGGCAGACGTCACCTATACGGAGAGGGCAGACGGTACGGAGAAGGTCAACATCGCCAACGAGGTAGAGCTTCATAATGATACGGTTACTGTAAACACGGCAAACGTTTCTACCTTCAAGGATGTCATCTGCGCTGACATGGAATTTACCAAGGCAGGCTCATATACAGTGAGATTCAAGAAGGCAAAAACACCTTATACAATCGGCGTAAAGACGTTGAAGGTTGTTGAAATAGAGCCTTAAAGGCATACGGTCAAACAAATCAAAACGACAATTGCGATTTAATGCAATTTCCTATAAAGTGAAAAAGAGCTAAGATATCTTTGAAAAAAGGTATCTTAGCTCAATTTATTTTGTCGGGAAATTACCGACGCTATTTCAATAATCTTGTTACGTATTCCAGGCACAGCTCAAGTCCAAGCTTCAAGGACTCCTTGTTTACCCATTCCTCACGTGTGTGTGAGCCTGCGTGTATTCCGCCAACACCAAAGCATACCGCGGGGATGCCGAGCGAAAGGGGGATGTTGCAGTCGGTGGAGCTTGAACCGTAGGTCGGCTCCAGCTTAACTACGTCGCGGATGGTGTCGGCTGTCAGCTTCATCAACTCGTCAAGGCCCTTGATATTGTCTTTACCGGAGGGACGCTTGCCGATGAGTTCAACTTCTATTTCAACGCCATCTTCTGATTTTGCCTTTTCAAATATTCTGTCAAATTCCGCCTTCATAACGTTGTAGCCTTCCTCATCGTCGGAACGGAATTCGATCAGCATGGAAGCCTCCTGTGCAATGGTATTTACAGAAGTACCGCCGCAGATTTCACCTACGTTGTAGGTAGTCTTTTTACCCTCTTTTTTGGGAGTTTCCAAAGCGTATATATCGCAAACGATTTGTGCAAGAGCGGTAATGGCATTCTTATTGCCGAATTTTCCAAAGGAGTGTCCTCCCTGAGTTTTTGCCGTTATCTTGAAACGCTCGGAGCCTACGGCGCAGTCAACTATTCTATTCATTACAGAAGAGTCGAAGCTGATAAATCTTGATATTCTTCCTTCAAAGTCGGCAAATATCTGACGCGTACCCTTAAGGTTGCCAAGTCCCTCCTCACAGGAGTTGCACACGAACATAATTCCCTTTGCATCCGGGCGTGTGGCAAGTATTTCCTTTGCCGTCATCATCATTACAACAAGGTTTGCCGTGTCGTCTCCAATGCCGGGACAGTGAAGCTTTTCACCGTCGTCGATTACTTCAAAGGGCTCTGTGTCAGGGAATACCACGTCTGTGTGTGCCGCAACAACGGTTATTTCATTGCATCCGTCACATCCGATGGGCAATATTACGTTCAACGCTTCGTCAACGTACGCCTCTCCTCCGCAAGCTTTCAGCCAGTTAAGGCAGAATTCAGCACGCTTTTCCTCGTGATGAGAGGGAGCGGGGATTGCAGCCAAGGTTTTTAAAAGTTCTATTGTTTCTTCGTATCTTGTCATATTTATCACCTCGGGGGTATTTTATCACAAATGTGAATTATTGTCCATCTTTTTCTGAAAATTATTGATTTTTATTCGTGTTTTTGTTATAATTTATTAAATAAAACCAAGGAGAATAAAATGAAAACAATACTGTCGGTGCTTTATCGCATCATTTGTCATTTTTCAATTGTCTTTTCAGCCATAGTTCTGTTTTTCGGAAAGTTTATGTCTGATAATCAGCTTATCGGTCTCAAGCCCGAAAGCATTTCCGTATTCGCTCTTTTCTCTCTCATATTCGGACTGTCATCGCTTGTCTTTATGATTCCAAAGCTCCCTACAGCTCTTAAGACTGTACTTCACTTTGTGATAAATATGGTGGGATTTGTTTCTACCTTTATCACTATGGACGGCGTTACACAGTCGGAGGCATTTATTTCGGCAGCTCTTTTTGTGATAGTATACGCAGTGGTTTCACTGCTTGCTTTCCTTCTCAAAAAGCTTGCGAACAGAACGAAAGAAGAAAAAGAAGATGTACGAGCTGAGACGGCTGAGTAACGTCTGCCGTTACGTTTATTGCCGACGCTTATCCACTCAATAATTATCTGTGTAACAATCAGATATTTGAAGTCTACGTAAGAAAAGGAATATATAAGCCCAAGGAATATTGGGATTTCTTTATGAGCAGCTTTTCGGGCAGTTTGGACGTGGCTAAAGAGGTAGTCGCACAGCTTGATTTTAAATATCCGGATGCCGAGGAAACCATTTCAAAGATAAACGCTGCCGGCGGTGTGGCAATAATTGCACACTGTACCGATGCTCAGGCGAAAAATGCCGACGAGTACGTGAGATTGGGTGCAAAGGGCTTTGAAACAAGACACCCCGATATGTCCCGGTGGGCAATGGACTACCTTGATGCATACTGCGATGAGCACAAGCTCTATAAGTCCGGCGGCACAGACCATTCGTCTCTTATGAGTGGTCTTAAGGGGAAGAAGCCCGAAGCCGACCTTCCGCCACAGTGCGGTTACGTAACCGAAGAGGATTTTATGAAGCTCTATAGAAGAGAGCTTGGATAACCGTTCATAACAGTAAGAGGCTGTAGCAATGTATTTTGCTACAGCCTCTATTGTTTCTATGCTAGGAAATTGCATTAAATCAACCTCGCCGTTTTGCATTGTCGGGATATATTCAAAGGTTGGGATAGGCGAGCATTGCCAGCGGTCGCTGACCGCTTTTTTATATGCTGGGAAATTGCATTAAATCAACCTCGCCGTTTTACGTTGTAGGGCTATACTCAAAAGCTACGATAGG
>JAZSDT010000038.1:0-9655 GCA_045531285.1 Eubacteriales bacterium | reverse complement strand
ATGGATAGCCACCGGACACAAAGCTAAAAACAGTCCACCGGACTGTTTTTTTAACGCTTTGTCCCCACTCTTGGTTCAAGTCCCCTCAATGTAAACAAAAAACAGATACCGTATGGTATCTGTTTTTTGTTGGTGCGAGAGACGGGACTTGAACCCGTACGGATAACCACACGCCCCTCAAACGTGCGCGTCTGCCAATTTCGCCACTCTCGCGTATCATCGGGTATTCCCGACAACATTGTATATTATACTCAGATTTTAAATAAAGTCAATACCTTTTTGAAAAAATATTTAAGATTTTTATATTTAAATATACGAGAAGATATTGAAAAATAAATTGAAATGTTATATAATATATAAAAATTGTCTTTAATAGTTATTATGTAGCTTCAGAAGCAATAAACTATTCTTTTGGAGGAAGAATAATGTCGCGTTTAAATGCTTTTTTACTTACTTTTTTTATTTCGATGCTCCCAATAGTTGAACTCAGAGGCTCAATCCCGTTTGCGGCAGCAATAGATACTTTTCCTCAAATTACTTTTTTGGAAGCCTACCCTGTAGCGCTTATCGGAAATATGATACCGGTTCCTTTTATAATATTGTTTTTTAATTTTTTCTTAAAGTATTTCCGCAATGTAAAATATATCGGTCCAATCTTTACAAAGGTTCACAATAAAGCTATAAAGCATGCAGATAAAATTCAAAAATATGCTACTTGGGGGCTTTATATTTTTGTAGCTATCCCCTGCCCCGGCACGGGTGCATGGACAGGCGCGGTCATAGCTTCCGTCTTGGAAATGAAGCTCAAAAAAGCTTTTCCTATAATCTTCCTTGGCGTTATGACGAGCGGACTGATAATGGGATTTTTATCATACGGTTTATTCGACATCATTAAAGCATTATTTTAAAAATAACGACAATAATCAATTAGGAGTATAAAATGGCTAAATACTTATTTACTTCAGAATCAGTAACAGAAGGACATCCTGATAAAATCTGCGACCAGATATCAGATGCTGTACTTGACCACATTTTGTCGCAGGACAGCACAGCGCGCGTTGCTTGCGAAACGGCGACCACTACCGGTTTAGTTGTAGTAATGGGCGAAATCACAACAAGCGCTTCCGTTGACGTACAAAGCCTTGTAAGAGAAACAATAAGGGAAATTGGATATGACAGAGCTAAGTATGGTTTTGACTGTGATACATGTGCCGTAATTAATTCAATTCACGAGCAGTCCCCTGATATTGCTATGGGAGTCAATGTTGACGGCGCAGGAGACCAGGGCATGATGTTTGGATATGCTTGTGACGAGACCCCCGAGCTTATGCCTTTGCCTATATCTCTTGCCCACAAAATGGCTAAGCAGCTTACAGCTGTCAGAAAAAACGGAGAACTTGATTATCTCAGACCTGACGGAAAAACACAGGTAACCGTTGAATATGATAACGGACGTCCTGTTCGCATCGACACCGTTGTTCTTTCATCTCAGCATTCCGCAGACGTAGGCATTTCAAAGCTTAGAGCAGAAATTACAGAGAAGGTTATCAAGCCGACTATTCCGGAGAATCTTTTCGACAGCAATACTAAGATATTTATCAACCCTACCGGCAGATTTGTAATTGGAGGACCTTGCGGAGACACAGGTCTTACGGGAAGAAAAATCATAATCGATACATACGGCGGATACTCAAGACACGGCGGCGGAGCATTTTCGGGAAAGGACCCGACAAAAGTCGATCGTTCGGCAGCATACGCAGCAAGATATCTTGCTAAAAATGTAGTAGCAGCAAAATTGGCTACAAAGTGCGAAATTCAAATTGCCTACGCAATAGGTATTGCAGATCCTGTCTCTGTTATGGTTGATACCTTTGGAACAGGAGTAGTCAGCGACTCTGACATCAGCCGAGCGCTTACGGATATAGTTGATCTTAAGCCCTCGTCTATTATAAGCAGACTTAATCTCAGAGCACCTATATACAAACGGCTTGCTGCATACGGACATATGGGACGCGAAGATCTTGGTGTAAAATGGGAAAACACTGACATTGCAGGCACACTCGCCTCAAAGATATAAGTATAATTTAGCGAGAAAATGTGCATTCATTTTCTCGCTTTTAGATTGGTGGTAATCACAGTGGAAGACACAAACAAGCTTCACACTCTTGCCGTTGAAGTTTCTGAAATAATATATCAAAACGAATCAAACGGGTACACTGTTTTTGAATTTGAAACAGAGGACGCATTGGAAACCGCAACAGGAATAATCCCCGGATTATACGTAGGTGAACAAATAAAAATATCCGGTCAATGGTGCACTCATCAAACCTATGGAAAACAGTTTAAAGTAGTTTCTTTTGAAAAATCTATGCCCAGCGATTCTGCTACAATGCTCAAATATCTAGCTTCGGGTGCTATCAAAGGCATTGGTCCTAAAACAGCCGAGAGAATAATTGAGCGATTTGGTGATGATGCATTTAGAATTATAGAATCAGAGCCTGAAATACTCAGTGAAATTAAAGGAATATCAAAAACAAGAGCACGCGAAATATCCGTTGAGTTCAATTCTCAATTCGGAATGCGTAACGTAATGATTTTTTTCTCTGAATTCTTCGGTCCTACGCTAACTTCAAAAATTTACAAATGTTGGGGAAGCGCCTCTATTGATATTGTAAAAAGCAACCCTTATGTTCTTTGCAGCAATATTAACGGTATCGGATTCGAAAAAGCAGACTCAATCGCCCAAGCATTTGGAAGCCCAAAGGATTCCAGTGAAAGAATTGAAGCAGGTATCACTTATACTTTGAAGCAAGATGCTATGGTTTCTGGAAATCTGTACGTGCCTGAGGATAAGCTTTGTTCTATGGCGTCTTCCCTTCTTGACGTAAGCTTTGACAGAGTTCGTGAATGCGTAAACGGAATGTGCTCCAGAAAGCTTCTCATTGCTTTTGATTTTGAAAAAATGGACTATGCAGATGATACAAAAAACAGTTCCATATTCCTTCCGACAAATTATCATATCGAAAGGAGTATAGCAGACAAGCTGTTTCTTCTTTCAAAATTTAAGACATCTGACCATTTTGCCGACGTTGAAGGATTAATAACTAACATCGAAGCGCTTGAAGGAATAACGTATGCTCCGTCCCAAAGAAAAGCTATTATCTCAGCATTACAGAACTCTGTTTACATTTTGACAGGAGGACCGGGTACAGGAAAAACAACAATCATCCGCGCCATAATAAAAATATATATGACCCTTGGTCTGAAATACGTTCTCGCCGCGCCAACAGGTAGAGCCGCAAAGAGAATGTCTGAGTCAACCCTGTGTGAAGCGAAAACTATACACAGACTTCTTGAATTTGAATACACAGACAATGATGACGATTTGAACTTTACAAGAGACGAGTCCAATCCTCTTGACAGCGACGTTGTAATTATCGACGAAGCTTCCATGATAGATGCTAATCTTTTCTTTTCACTTTTACGTGCTATTCGTCCGTCAACAAGACTATTGCTGATAGGAGACGCAAACCAGCTTCCAAGTGTTGGCCCAGGAAATGTTCTGAAGGATATTATATCTTCAGGAGTATTTGAAGTCGGTATTCTGAATGAAATATTCAGGCAAGAAGACGGTAGCTCTATTGTTATAAATGCTCACAATATAAACAACGGAAAATATCCTAACCTTTCAAATAGATCTCGGGACTTTTTCTTTATGTCACGTGACAGCGGTGCAAGTATTGCCACAACAATTTCGGAGCTGTTCGCAAAGAGACTTCCTGCTAAATACGGAGAAGCCATTACCGACAATATACAAGTTCTATGTCCAACTAAGAAGAGTGAATGTGGTACAATAAATCTTAATCGCTTGATCCAGAATATTAAAAACCCCGAATCACCCGAAAAAAAGCAGATAAAAGTCAGAGATTTCATTCTTAGAGAAGGCGACCGTGTCATGCAAGTAAAAAATAATTATGACATAACCTGGGAAAAATCAAATTATTTCGGTGAGTACGAGGATGGAGTAGGAGTTTTTAACGGAGATATCGGCATTGTGGAAAAAATTGACGTTAAGGAAGAAAAAGTCTCTATCAGCTTTGACGGTAAAACAGCATACTATGATTTTCAAAGCTTAGATGAAATTGAGCACGCATATGCGGTAACAATTCACAAAAGCCAAGGAAGTGAGTATCCTGTTATAATTGTACCAATTTTCTCTGTTGCTCCACTTCTTATGACGAGAAATCTACTGTATACAGCAATAACAAGAGCGCAAAAAATGGTGATCCTTATAGGTTCTAAAGACGTAATCGAAAGAATGGTAGATAACAACACAGACTCAAAGAGAAATACAGGACTTACAAATTTCTTAAAGGGAAAACTATGAAGCTGTTTGAATATATAAGTAAATTGTTATGTCCCCCATCTTGCTGTTGCTGTAAAGAGGTTTTGTCAATAAATGACACTTCCGCTTTCTGCAACTCTTGTTATGAAGCCCTCAAACATAGAGTCAGAGACGTTTCAAAGAATCTAAATCAACCTAGCATTGACGTTTTTTATTACTACTTTACTTATAAAAACTGGTATGTAAAAAACATACTCAGCCATTCAAAATACATATGCAGCGAATCATTCTTAAAATTCATAGGTAAATGCGGCAAAGAAAGTTTAGACAAGCACAACCTTTTACACCAGCTGGATATTATTACCTTTGCACCACGCCGTCCCGGAGAAGTACGGTTGTACGGATTCGACCAATCGGAAGAAATGGCAAAAGCAATTTCTAAGCAAACAGGAATACCTTGCATAGCGCTTTTAAAACGCAAAGGCTTCTCTGTTGCGCAAAAGAAACTTAAAAGTAATCTTCGCTCCAAAAACGTTGTCGGTAAATTCGAGTGCACAGAAAACGTTAAAGGAAAGAGAGTTTTATTGATCGATGACGTTGTAACGACGGGCTCAACTGTTGGAGAATGTGCAAAAATGCTTAAAGAAAACGGTGCTAAAGCCGTATATGTTTGGTCACTTGCCCAATAACAAATTATTGTAATATAGGATATTTTGTGATATAATTATACTAATATTTTATTAGAGAGGCATATATATGAATCAGGAAAATTTAAGAAACATTGCGATTATCGCACACGTAGACCATGGAAAGACTACACTCGTTGACGCAATGCTCAAGCAAACAGGTACCTTTAGAGAAAATGAACAGGTTGCAGAACGCGTTATGGACTCTAATGACATCGAAAAAGAAAGAGGAATAACTATTCTTGCTAAGAACACTTCTCTTTTTTACAACGGAATTAAAATCAACATTGTTGACACTCCAGGTCACGCAGACTTTGGAGGCGAAGTAGAGCGAAGCTTATCTATGGTTGACGGTGTTGTTCTGCTTGTTGATGCATTTGAGGGATGTATGCCTCAAACCAGAACCGTTTTGAAAAAATCATTAGAGCTCGGTCTTTCGCCTATTATTGTAATTAATAAAGCCGACCGTCCAAATGCACGCGCCAAAGAGGTTCTTGAAGAGGTGTATGACCTGCTCATTGACCTGGACGCAACAGAAGAACAGCTTGATATGCCTGTTATATACGCTTCCGGACGTGACGGTTGGGCTTCGCTTGAGCCCGATTGCAAGGGTGAAAACCTCAAAGTACTTTTTGACACCATTGTTGACAACATTCCCTACCCCAAAGGCGAAGCAGATGCTCCTTTTCAGATGGTAGTATCCAACATTGACTTCAACGAATACACCGGTCGTATTGCTGTGGGACGCATTGCACGAGGAGATATTTTCGAAAAGAAATTTATTTCCGTTGTCAGACGTGACGGTACAATTCAAAAAATGAAAATTGCTAACCTTTACACCTTTGACGGTCTTAAGCGTACTGCCATCGCAGAAGCCGGTACAGGAGAAATTGTTTGTATATCCGGTATTCCGGACATCAACATTGGTGATACCATTTGTGACAGCGAGCATCCCGAGGGCTTACCTTTTGTAGAAATTGATAAACCCGTACTTTCGATAAACATTTCTGTAAATACCAGTCCGTTTGCAGGAACTGAAGGTACATTTGTTACAACTCGACACCTTAGAGAAAGACTCTACAGAGAATTAGAATCAAACATAAGCTTAAAAGTTGAAGACACAGACTCTGCTGACACGTTTGTAGTATCCGGAAGAGGTGAACTTCATTTGTCTGTTCTCATAGAAAATATGCGCAGACAAGGATACGAATTTGAGGTTTCCACTCCTTCTGTTATTACAGAAGAAATTGACGGTGTACTTTGCGAACCTTACGAAACACTTTATATTGACGTTCCTGACGAATACTGCGGTACGGTAATTGATGACGTCTCACAGCGTAAAGGTGAGCTTACTCAAATGTCCCCCTCGACAGCAGGTTACACTAAGCTTGAATTTACTATAACCTCCAGAGGACTAATCGGTTGCAGAAACGCTCTTATGACTCTTACAAAGGGTAATGCAATTGTCAACTCTTCTTTTGCGGGCTATTGTCCTATGAAGGGAAAAATGTCAAGAAGAACACGCGGTTCGCTCATAGCTTGGGAAAACGGAGCAGCCACTTCCTACGGTCTTTTCAATGCTCAGGACAGAGGAGCTATGTTTATTGGAACAAACACAAACGTATATGAAGGAATGGTCGTAGGCGAATGCAATGAAACAGGGGACCTTGTTGTAAACGTATGCAAGAAGAAGCACCTTACCGCAATACGTTCATCAGGTGCAGACGAAGCACTGAGACTTGTTCCTCCGAGAATTATGAGCCTCGAAAAATGCATTGAATTTATAGCAGACGATGAATTGCTTGAAGTAACTCCAACTTCATTGAGACTGAGAAAGAAAATACTGAACACCGAACTCAGAGCAAAGGCAAAGGCGAAGGAAAATGCATAAGCCTTTTGTCAGTGTTATAATAGCTGCCGCCGGAAACAGCACAAGGATGAGGACGGACGTGTCGAAACAGCTTATCGAGATAGCAGGTAAAGCGGTTATCGAATACTCTCTTATTGCTTTTTCAAAATCCGACTTAGTTAAAGAGATAATCATTACAGCTAAACCAGACGAAATCGAAACAATATTCTCTTACAAGAAAACTTATCCTAAAATTAAAGCTGTTGTTGCAGGCGGAAAGGTGCGCCAAGAATCTGTTGCAAACGCATTAAAACTTCTTAGTGATGAAAGTGAGATTGTTGCTATTCACGATGCCGCAAGGCCGCTAATTTCAACAGAAGATATTGACAAGATTTTATCGCTCACTTTACAACACGGAGCAGTATGTCCGGTTTCGCGTGTTGTTGACACGGTAAAAAAATCCTCTGACGGCATTATAACAGAAACACTGAACAGAGAGTCCCTTTTCCTTGCATCTACTCCTCAGACTTTTAAAACTGATATATACAAAAATGCATTTTACGCTTTGAACGAAACAAGCGCATTTACAGACGATAGTTCTATTGTAGAATTAAGCGGACAAAAGGTTTATTTATATATTATGGAAAAAGATAACACCAAAATCACCACGCAAAAAGACCTTTCCCATGTTAAGTCAATTATTTCACCCTCTTCAGTAAGAGTTGGACATGGGTACGACGTCCATAAACTAGTCGAAGGCAGAAAGCTCATCCTCGGCGGTGTGGACATCCCCCATTCTGTTGGACTTTTAGGTCATTCCGATGCCGACGTTTTGATACATGCTATTATGGATGCACTTTTGGGTGCAGCAGGATTGGGAGATATCGGTAGGCACTTCCCTGATACATCAGACGAGTTCAAGGATATTTCGAGTCTCAAGCTTCTCAAAAGAGTAGCAAAAATAATCAAAGATAATGGTTTTTTAGTATCGAATATCGACGCAACAATTGTTGCTCAATCACCGAAGCTTGCACCTTATATACCACAAATGCTAACTAACGTTTCCAATACTCTAAATGTTAGTGAGTCATCAATAAACATCAAAGCCACTACTGAAGAAAAATTAGGTTTTACAGGCGAAAAGCTCGGAATCTCTTCTCATGCAGTTTGTATATTGATGTCAGAATAATTCGATATATAATAAAGGATGTAAAAACATAGTTTTTACATCCTTTATCTATAAATTCAGTATAGATGAAGCAATACCAAAAAACACAAGCAATGACAGTGCATCTACCACTGTAGTAATGAAAGGACTTGCCATAACAGCAGGGTCGAAGCCCAACCTTTGAGCAATAAGCGGAAGAGTACATCCAACAAGCTTCGCAAGTACAACAGTTAAGCAAACTGTAACCGAAACAGCCAGTGCAACACTTACTGTTATAGCTTCATTACCGAGGATGATATAATCAAAACAGATAAGCTTAATAAATTCAACTACAGCCAAAGTAGCACCGCAAAGCACAGAAACCCTGAATTCCTTCCAGAGTACCTTGAATATATCTGTAAACTTCACTTCGCCTATTGAAAGCTCTCTTATGACAGTTACAGATGCCTGACTTCCCGAATTTCCACCAGTACCCATTAGCATAGGTATAAACGTCGTTAAAACAGCGCAGGTAGCCAAAGCGGATTCAAATCCTGCAATAATTGCACCTGTAACGGTAGCAGAAATCATAAGTAACAAGAGCCAAGGGATTCTTGCTTTCCACAAAGAAACAATGCTTGATTTTAAATAAGGGGTTTCACTTGGAATAATAGCTGCCATTTTGGAGATATCCTCTTCTGCTTCCTCTTGGATAACCTCAATAGCATCATCAACTGTAACGATTCCAACAAGTCTTTTTTCTTTATCAACAACAGGCAGTGCTAAAAAACCGTATTTTTCAAAAAGCTTTGCAACCTCTTCTTTATCATCAAGAGTGTTTGCATAAATCACATTTGTTTCCATAACGTCTTCAATTGTAGCATTTCTGTCAGAGAGCAAAAGAGTTTTTGCGGAAACTATGCCAATCAACTCTCTTGATGCATCAGTTACGTAGCAAGTATAGATAGTTTCTTTATCGACACCCGTTTTTTTAATTTGCTCAAAAGCCATATCAACTGTGAAATTCTTTTTCAGACTCACATACTCGATTGTCATTATACTGCCGGCACTGTCTTTGGGATATTTAAGAAGATTATTAATTTGATTTCTAACATCCGGAGAAGAGCTCGCAAGAATTCTTTTTACTACGTTTGCAGGCATTTCTTCGACAATATCTACCGCATCATCTAGATAAAGGTCATCGAAAACTATTTTTAACTCAAAGTCACTAAAAGACTTAATCAACGTCTGCTGTTCGTCGGCACTCATCTCAACAAAGACGTCCGTAGCAACATCCTTCGGTAAAATCCTAAACAAAACAGGCAACAAATCGTCAGAAAACTCAGAGAACAATAATGCTATGTCAGCGGGATTTAAATCCGACAGGAGCTGTCGCACTTCGACGTAATGTTTTTCTTTTATTAACTCATTAATTCTTTCTACCATGCAACTACCTCCCTACACTGCAAATTTTAATAATTAATTTATTATAAGTATATCCTATATTTGCATTGCCGTCAATAAAAATAAAGAAATTTTACAAAGCTTTGTTTTTTTATTGACAAAAACAAATTATTGTGATAAAATAGTTAAGCATTTTGGGATGTAGCCAAGTGGTAAGGCACGAG
>JAZSDT010000165.1:0-11974 GCA_045531285.1 Eubacteriales bacterium | reverse complement strand
AAGGAGTTGCAACCTAGAGTTGTCTTCCTAAGACCGCTTGGCCTCCGACTTTGATATGCTTTGTTTGTGTCCTTGTTGTACGTTACTGTTATTTTTACTCCGTTGGTATCTGAAATCAAGGTTGTAGTAGGAGATACAGATGTTGTTCCGTCTACAAGCTGTTTGTATTCTTCGTACTCAGTTTCTTTACCAACTTCGATTTGAACCTTTGATACAGAGTACATATACGCTCCGCTTAACCACAGACAGTAATTTACTCCGCTTTTTTTTGCAAAAGAACATTTTGTTTTTCTAACAGTACCTGCATTAACAAAAGTTTCTAAAGCTGTTACTGTATATACGTTGTCCTCGACTGTATACGTTGCCAACTTAATATAACAATTTTCATTAATGTAATCTTCATTAAGTTGCAAGGTTATAGTCGTATCCGCATAGGGAACATTGTCAAGAAAATACAAACGCCTTGAATACTTAAGACTTTCACTCTCTTTTGTAGTCACATTTTGCCAATTACTTTTTTCATAATTGACTAAATTTTTGCCGTATGCATTTATGCTAACATCACCAACATCTATGAACGGAATATAAGGCAATGCCACAGTGCCTTCGTTCAATTGCATCCATTCAAAATAGTCAGCCAAAACACCTTCGTCTGCTTCAACACCCCACTTATCACCTTTGGCAACAGTGAATGTATGAATTTTTTGCTCAATTGTTCCATTATTTACTATAAGCTCGTTGGTTATTTGCGAATAATTCCAAATACTAACAATAGCTGTTGGTATATTGTCTTTTACTTTGCAACTGAATGTGTACGTCTTGCCAACCTCAAGATTCGTGAAAGTATATCTATTGCCTGTAACATCACTTTCGTTTATAAGGTTTGCTGATTCTAGTGATACCTTTACCTGTGTTGCAATTGGAGACACATCATCAATACGCACTGCATTAATACCGCTTACTGTTTCGGTTATTGAATTAGCACTGCTATTTCGCAATGTTTCAGCACTCATATCTGATGTATAAATCAAGCTCACTTTTCTGCCGTTATAGTATGCCATTTACATCACCTCTTCGATTGTTCCTAAATCTTCCCAAGATACACCGACAGTACCGGGAGACCATACGTTGTTATCCTGTCCGCTTCTCCAAACGTGCCCCTCAGAAGTACAACACTCTCCTGTGTTAAACGGAGATGTTGACAACGATATAAAAGGCAATGCGTGTTTTGGATCTTTGCTCCACACAAATCCCCACTGTGCAGGTAGTGTCTCAGGCTCACCTGTATATACAGTAGAGTCATAAGGCTGTAAAAGTCTCACCACTCTGCCCTCAGAAGAACGGCAAACAAATCCTGTCGGTCTATTGAGCATATTCATTTTTGCACAAGCTGTTGAAAAGCCGGGGATATAGTCCTTTGATTCATTTAGTTCAGTACCCGACATATCAGCAGACGAGTCCTGTACAGCCTGTGCTATTGCTTTTCCGAATCTGCGCAATGTATCAAGTACAAGCTCCTTGTTTGTCATACTTCGTTCACTCCTTCCAATATTGCTTTTGCCATTTCGTCTGTTGTTGCTTCCTCGGGCTGTATAACAGGCTCGGAAGGTTCAGGCTCGGGAATGTTTGTCAATGTTAAAATTCCGTTTTTAAAGCTTTGATACAGATAATCCTTTGCTACATCGGTACGCATTACGTGTCCGTTGTCCGCCTTCAAGATTATTTCACCGCTTATCATTTCGGGGAAATCTTCGGGAAGTCCTGAATATATTTTAATATCCTTACCGACTTTAAAACTCTTGCAAGGATAATCTATGTCGTTGTGTGTTATATACATAAGTTGCATGCTCCTTGTTTTTTATATTTCTATGAGCGATAATACATCGATGTTGTTTGCGTATGAAAAAACCTTCATTGTATCGTTAGATATTTGAACTTGTACGTCGTAATTATCAGTACTATATCCGTTGCTGCTTTCAACAAGAACACCGTTTTTGATTATTCCAAAAAGGAATCTATTTTTAGTTGCAGAATATAGCAAAAAAGTCCTTCCTTCAAAATCACAATCTTGATACTCATATGATATAGTTCCTGTTGTAGTATTGCCCCACGAAGCTTTAAAGGGGTTATATTTTTTGACACTTATATTCGAACCATCGCTACGGCGTGTTATAAATGATTCTCCCATTATCGCACCACCTTTAATTGCATAGTAAATGATGTTGCCGGTACACCATTATTTGCGTAAAGCGTAACAGTGTTTTCGCTTGTTACGATTCTTGTCACCTTAGACCACGATTCCAAGTACAGCACATTTGCATCCCTGTCAATGCCAAGAATCACATCAGCTATAGGATTGTCGGTTGTCAGAATTTCTGCAACAGTCACCGCACAAGTATAACCGCCATTCACTGCATCCTCTGTCCATGCCGTATAGGGCACGCTGACTTGATAGGTTACTGTTTTAGCGGAAGAATTTGCTGTATCTAATGCGGATTGAGATATATCAAGAGCATTATTTGCTGTTTCATTGACTTGGTTTACAAGTTGGTTGAGTTCTTCTATAACCGTAGAAAAATCCTCGTCTGTGGTATCATTAGGGTCAATAATGACATATGCTGTGTTTTCTTGCCATGTGCCTTTTGCCTTGAGTTCGTCCCACTTTTCTTGTGTTATAGGAATGATGTTTTTGCCCGTTATCATTCCTGCAATATGGTTTATGGATTGCATCAATTCCTTAAACTTTAATGTTATAACAGCATTTTCTACCGGTCTGTTTGATTCCGTCGAAAATTCGCTGTCTACTACGGGAATATCTTCGGGCACAATATCCGCTGTATCGTCACCTTCAGGAAAAAGTTTGAATACTTTTGCTCCGTCATCGTCATAGCCTATGATAGTCTGCGGATTGGTAACAGGATTTAACTCAATTTCGTACCAATAGTCTGTAGGTTTGCTGATTACTTCACCTATTTTGGTATCATCCTCTGTCAAAAGGATATCAACCTTTTCCGTTGTCTCTTTAACATAAAAATCCTTACGAAGTACAACGTTTTCGGCATTCTTTTTACCATATACCGATATTCTCACAATATCGTCAGGCTGAAAGACATATGCGGTCCCGTTGTTCTCAGCCGTTACCGAAAAAGCAACAACGTCACCTCTTGTGACGTTTATTGAATTATCCTCGTTAATCTGATACATCTTCATCCTCCTTGATATTCTCAAGGTCATCTATAGCCTCGGCAACACTAACGAAAGCCTCAATAGGCTTTATATAGCCTCTTTCCTCATCTAACAGAAGGACATCGCCTTCCTCAAGGAACACCTTAGTCTCGTAGTCTGCCGTATAATTTTCTTTTTCAACGTGTGTTTTGGTGCTGAGAGTCAAATTCTCAATGCTCTGCTGAATACTCTCGGTGTTTCTTATAATGCAAGTATCTTTGGTTACACGGATTCCGTTATACATGGTTACGTCAGGTCTTATAATATATTTTTCCATTTTTACTCCTTATTCAGCAAAAGGGGAGTCACAGCGCTCCCCTTTTGCTTGTTTTTTGTTTAGGCTACAGGTACTTTAATGACCTGAATTCTGTTATCGTCGATAACCTTTGCTCCATATACGTCAAGTCCCTTGACGATGTCTGCGAAACGCTTCTCCACAGGCTGTGCGGTTACCTTCTCAAGCTGACCCGCAAATGCGATAGCCTTTTCTCCTCTTACACAACAGTAAGAAAAAGAGGCATCCTTTGCGAGACAGTTTGACATATACACCTTGAAGCCGTCGTACATACCCACAAGTCCCTTCTTGATGTACTCGGGGTTATCTGTGGATATCTTGATGAGACTCTTCTTGAAGAGGTTATACGCCTTGGGTGTGAGCTCGATTACGCCTTCTTCGTCGAAGTCACGTTCACGAAGCTCTACGATTGCGTCGTCGATACCTTCCACCATCGCCTCTTCTGTGAGTGCGGTTACCTCGGTGGTGTTCTTACCGGACTTGATGAGGTTAGCTACATAGGTCTCACGAGCAATGTGGAGCTTATGTACAGCTTTCCTGCGGAATTCTTCAGGAAGACCGGGTACGCTCTGTGCATCGTCTACGTCATCAACATAAAAAGCAAAATACTTTGCCTGGTCGATGAGGAGTGTCTGTGACTTATCGGTAAGAGCCTCGACATTGATGTCGGTCTTGTTGTAATCTCCAATTGTAGGCTCACCTACGCCAAGAATCTTGACTGAGCCTGCTCTCTTTACGTCACCTTCGTAACGCTTGTGACAGTGGTCTGTGAGGATTGCCTTTGCTTCAAGGTCATCAAGGATTGCTTTTGACCATATTGTAGGTATAAAGTGTGTTACTGCCATATTGATTCCTTCCTTTCTTTAGGGAAGGATGAATTATTTTCTCCACGTCAGCATCGATTTTTCGACAGCCTTATACAAGGCAGGATTCTTGTTGAAGTCCTCCAAGGTGAAGCTTCTTGCTTCCTCGGGGGTGTAGAAATCCTTAACGCCGTTATCAGATGGAGTGGATTTCATACTTCCCATCTGTTTGATATTTTTCTGTGGTCTTGTTTGTTTGTAGATGTCGTAGACATCCTTCATGGGTGTCTTAGAATCGAATTTCTTGGCGAATTCCTTGAAGTCAGCGCTGTCATATTCCTCCTCGGTCACGCCCATTGCCTTCAATTCCTTGACTCTTTCTGCTTTGCTTCGGTGCTCTGCCAATATCTTGAATTTAGCCTTTTCTCGCTCATTCATATTAGCCGCACCTATGTTGGCGAGGCGGTCAACTTCTTCGGCTACCTCTTCGTCTCCAAGGGAGATGTACTCCTCTGCATCGGCTCTTGCGAGAGTATCAAGGTCTCGCTGAGAGTATTTTGCAGTTTTTTCGGGGATGTCGACACCGTTTTTCTTGTAGAATTCGGTAAACGTGCTCTTGAGCTCATCTACGCCCTTTTTACCCGTTCCTGCCTCAAGAAGTGCAAGAAGCTCTTCTGTGCCCTTGTATTTGTCTTCATATTCTCTGCGAATCTTACGGTCACGAATAGCATCCTTTTTCCGCATCATCGCATCTACATCGGCATCGGTATACTTCTTTTCAGGCTCTGCAGGTGTATCGGTGAACTGTTCGCCTTCTTCTACTTCGTCGACTACTTCGTCAACAATGTTTGTGTTATTATCCATAACTACCTCCTATTTTTTCGGGTGTTTGCTTCACCGCTAAAATCCATACAGTTTAACGACGTAAATGCTTGGTCAGTATTGCTTAATTATCATCGGGATTGTTGTTCCCAACCGCTTGGGATACCATCTGCTCCGCTGAGGCTATCTCGCTTGCTTGCTCGTCGGGGTCACTTGCAAGGAAGTGGTCTGCTCTTTGTTCCATCATCTGTGCTTGTGCGTTGATGGTGGCTATCTTCCTCTGCTCCTGCATAGCCTTGTCGACGATGTCAAGTATTATCATCTTCGGTGATACCGCATCATCGGGGAGAGCCTCTGCGTAAGCCTTAAGCTCGGGGAGTCTCTGCGCTTGAAGTAATCCGTTTGTAAGCAAATTTTCAAGAGTCTGCTCAAGAGCGAACTTGTCAAAGGGGCTCTTGGGAGTGATGTCTATCTTAACGGTAGCCTTAACTCTTTTCAGCACTTCGGGTGATACCACTACCACTTGGTAAGTCTCTTGGGTTGTAGTCGGGTCAATGACCTTCTCTTCCATCGGTATACCGTCTTTGGCGTACACAAGGAACATATCAAGCCAATTCAATGCTATATCTTCAATAAGGTCCTTGCATCCATCTCTCTGCTCGGTCATGGGTGCTTTCTGTGCTTGCTGCACAGCTATGATTGCTCTGCCCGATGTGGATTCGGGGTCTACGTCTCCCGTTGCCGAGTCACCTGCGCCTGCAAGGTCACGTGACATCTGTATCAAGTCATCCTGAAGGAGCTTCACGTCTGCTGACATCTGTGCAGGAGGAATCGTACCGACCACCTTGCGTACATCGTCGACAGCGTTACCCTTGGTCTTGATGACACCGCCGACTTTATTTAGATCCTGCGGATTCGATACCTTACTGCCATCGACCACCTTGTGAGGATAAGCCTGACTCTTAACTGTCAGTACCCTTCTCATCTCAGTGCGGTTTACCTCTATCTGATTCGGGATAAGGGGCTTGACCTCTCCGATACCTCTTGCACTGTTCTTGACATCCTCCCAATTCATATGGGCTATAGGATATCGGGAGAGTCCTGTATCAGCTTCGTCGACAAGCACTGCAAACCTTGATGCAAGGCTATACCTGACAGTGCCATCCTTCTTATACATCTTGTATACAAGGGTTACTTGGTCGTTCACCTCGTCCTTGGCGTTATCGCCCGATTGCTCAAAGGTGTCCTTGTCGGGGACGATATACTCTCTCTGCCCCTCGCTGATACCCTCTTCGTCGGCAAGCTCAAGTGCATTGATAAGAGGCATCCTCTTGCGAATAAGGATATACGGCTGTTCTTGGATGTTATCATTCTGCTCGTCGCCGTAGTACACGTCGCATTTGTCAACCACCTCGTTGACAGGAGATGTGTTTTCTGCATCCCAACGGCTGTAGAAGATTCCTTCTCCGTTGATGGCGGCATCCTTAGTCGCCCTGCGGAGCTTCTTATCCATCTTGTCCTGCTCCCAAATCCGTGCCACGTAGCCGTTGAGGAGCTCGCAGCACTTCTCCGCTTGTCTGCGGAAGGAAGGTATTGAGTAATTCATTGAAGAGAAGTTAATGGCATATAGGTTGTCGTGGATTACCGCAAGCTTGTACTTGACAACGGGCTTGATGAAGTTCTTCTGAACGGGCTCGATATCACCTAGCTTTGCGCCCTCCCACTGATTCCCGTCGAAGAAGCGGTAGTTCCTATCGGTGTCGGTGTAGTACCCCTTCATTCGATGGAAGTTACGTCCCTTCTCATACAGAGTCCACACTGATGTCTCTCTAAGCTCACTTAAGTCCATTCATTCACCCCCCTTGGCACGTCCTTCTGTCCGTAGGGTGTGCCGTCATAGCTTGCTATATTATCAAGAATAGTTTGTGTCTTATCCGCTTCCGCTTCAACCATCTCTTCAGCTTCTCGCTCTTCTTGAGCCTTGCGGATTGCTTCGATGGGATTCGGTATATCTACCGTCACCCTTTCGCCCTCGTATACCTTCTGCGTTACCTTCGCCCCGAGGAAGAAGCAAAGCACGTTACCTGCGGTTATTGTCACAGCTATTGCAATTATTGTTGTAATCATACACACCTCATATAATTGTGATTGTTGTTCCTATTTCGCTATATTGTTTGTCGTCATCTTCAAAAAAGCTGTGATTAGGTTCAGATTCAACAGGCATCTCGGCTTCAAAAAACATTTGTCCCCTGGAGTGATGAGCAATAGCCAGAGATATAACACAGTCATCGTGAGCGCCGTCTTCCGCTTCGGGACGAAAGCTTTCATCACGAACAAAAGTGAGCATTTCCTCAATTGTTGTTTTATCGACAACTATTGTAACATCATCACGGACAGCCTTGACAAGCTCGGCTATAATAAGCGGTCTCGTTTTAGTATTGGTCTGAAAGCCAAATGAACGTTTCAGCTTGCCTGTATATGTATCTACCTGCTCACGTATATACTGTCTTGGGTATTTCTGCCTTTCAAGTTCTTTTACCGGGAAGGTACTATAGTTTGTTTCCACCGCTATCAATGCAGTGTTATAGTACATTCCAAGACAATATATTTGTTTTGCAAAAAGATCCTCATCGGTCTGGTGTCTAAGTATGGCAACCTGTTCACCTGTGCGATTGTCAAGTACCTGCGCCACAAACGAGTCACTGCCATCGCCTGCAGTATCTGCGCCTATCACGTAAGGTACATTGTGTTCCGGTAGCTTGTATATGGCTATAAAGCCAGAATCGTCTTCAGTAAAGCTGTATCCTTTGATTACATCTGCTTTTGACAGAGTAATATCAAAGCACCCTCTCATTTTCGGTTGTATGTTAAGGAGCAAGCGCTCAGTTAGTGCCCTTGAATTAAATACCGATTTTCCTGTAACTCCCCATATACCAAGGCAGTACACTTGATAATAGTATTCGTCTGTGTATTTGAACGCCTCAAGAACCTCTATTGCCTCACGGTCAAGGAATCTGTTATCCTTGTATGTCGACTCGTGAGTGCGTATTTTTGCCCGCTCTTTTTGGGGAAGGTCGGTGCAATCAAAAAATCTACGCTTAAGCCAATGTGTGACTGATATCGGATTGAATGTGATTATTATTTGCTTATAGTTTTTTGTCTTACCTCGAAGACGGATATTCAGCTGGTTGAAGTCCGATTCCTTCAATTCTGATGCTTCTTCAATCCATATGCCCGTGATGTTGTATATGGATTTCAACTTTTCCACATCATCAAGCCCGGAAAACAGTATTTCGTTGCCGTTGTCAAAGGTGATACGCATATCACTTTTGTTAACCTTATACTTGACATCAGGATTCATCTGACAGAGCTGTCCTACCAGCTGATTGAAGCAGGATTCACGTATAGTCTTACCTACTTTGCGACATATAAGAAAGCGGTGACCTTTCTCTGTGGTGACACGCTCAAGTATCTTTTGCCCGGCAAAAATGCTCTTACCGCTACCGCCTCCGCCTTTGAGCACAAGAAAACGGTGTTTGTCGAAGAACAGCGGCAAAAATGCCTCATTGGATATTTCTTTGAGATGCTTATACCACAGGGCAGCTACAAGAAGTTCGTCATTAAAAGATACGCTTACATCACTCGTCTTCGTCTTCATCGCCGTACTCTTCCGGTTCTCCCATAGCAGCATATCCTGCCAACTCGGGACACGCCTCAGCAAGAAGCTTTTGCTTTTCATCAATACTCATGTTAGCAATTGCCATTGCCTTACGGGTTCCCTCTCCAAGTTCAACTTCTTTCTTGCGCTTCCAGTCAAAATTGTTTTCGAGGTTGAACATTATGCCCTGGGGTCTGTCTCTGGTATTCAACTCGCCCGTGAGATATGCTTCTATCTTCAATTTTGCATCGCGGCATATATCTGCGTATTTATCTCGGTGTGCGTAATTCTCCCACGTCGTTGTATCTATGGAGAGAAAAATGCATAATTCCTGGATACTTGGAGGGACAATATACTTCACAAGGACAATCGGTTCACCTTCGAGGTTGCACAAGGGCAGACCTTGACTATCGGTACACGGCAATTCATAGCAAATGTTATTAAAATAAGCAGTTACTGCCTTTGACAGCTGTACCGGTGACTCGTACTTGAGTCTCCTACCTACTTTTCTGCGCTTCTTTTTTGGCATTTTTTTCTCCTCCTCTCCAAGAGAAAAGCTACATCTATTCGCGCTCAGGCGTGTACACGTTGCCGTGCGGAAAAATTATCTCCCCTCTTTTTTCGCATTCATCATAACACAAAAATGGTACGTCTAAGTCTCAACTTTCGGCAAACAAAAAAATAAAGCAAACACAAGCCATACAACCTGTATTCGCTTTATATCACAATCGTTTCGCAAACAGTTTGATGTATTTAGAAACGCATCTGTCCAGTGTTGCCTTTGATACATAGCATTCATTGCACACTTGCTGCACCGATTTGTCAGTAGTCACAAACCGCTTTAACGCCTTCTCATACTCACCACCGGCGAGAATGCACAACTCGTCTATCTCCAACCTTTCGGCAGCGGAAAGCTTGTGATATCGATGCGATTTAAAATATATATAACCTTGTTTTTGATAAGATACACCTATTTTTTTGCGAAACCTAAACATTACTGCCTTCATCCCCTCCTCGTTTACACTTCTTGTATATCTATCCCGTATACCTGTTGCATAAGCTTACGTTTTACGCCGTAGATAGCTGTTTTTGTTGCTTTGCACTTAACGTCCTCTACAACATACTCCCACTCATTCACGCCGATGAGCCGCATATATGAAAAATCCGCAACATAACGTATAGCACGCACTCTTTTCCCATCTGTTGTAACATATGACTCTTGGAGGGTAAAGCTCGGCTGTAGCTTCAAGTCACGTATAAGTCCTTGTTTTTGTTGAATTAAAAGCTCGTCAAAGCGGTTTGCCTCTTTTTTTGAAGCAAACTTAATTCCATTTACATCGGTTTTTATGTTTTTATATTTGCTTTTTTTAACGTACTCGTCTTGCATCTGTTTAAGGACATACTTTTGTATCCCTTCCGGCAAATCTGTAATTCTTACCCCACGTCAACACCTCCTTGCTTGAATATGGATATAGCTCCCCCGATTAACAGCATTTTTCACAAACACAATTTCGGATATTTCAAAATTATACCTGTCCTCAAAGTATTGCCACTGTACCCCGTTCTCGTGTGCATCTTCTATATCATCCATTTCTGTCATCGTTATTGCACCGTCACGCACCTCAGGCTGAGGCACTTTAAGGTTGCGACTTGAATTCCAACGGCGGTATGTCTCACGGTCCTTGACAATATACATTGCCAAACCGGTAATACCGTTTTCACCAAACTGCAATCGCTGAGTATTAGCATAGCCGAGCCCCCACAGTTTTTCTATGACATCACGGTCAACACCTCCATTCAGGACACAATGATGATGTATACGGCCGTTACGCTTTCCCACCTCGGTAACTGTTATGTATTTCAATGGCTCAAGGCCAAGCTTCGCACGTAGCCTTTTAAGCCGACGAATAAAATTCGATAATAACCTCTGTGCTTCCTCTACGTTTGCAGGTGCGGTTCTGTATGTAAGAGTCAAGGCTATATCCTCTTCAGTGAAGTTGTTATGTATAAGTCTGACAAGCTTACGTTCCGCATTCTTCTGATTGAGAAGTGCCTGAACCTCGCTTGTAGGCTTACACTTTGCTCTTCTCTGCCCTTGAGGTTGATAAACAGGGAAAATATCAATATCCACATACTCACCGCATGTGTATATCTTTTCCCTGATGAAGTGTCTGCCCTTATAGCCGTTCCTCTTCTTAGTCATTTGATTTGTCCTTCCTTGGTTGTTAACTTATGATTCGATACAAGCCTCATTCACGCCCGAAGGCGTGATTTTTTTGAAGCTATACGTTATTAAGTAGTTTTTACAGTTGAAACATTAGGGGTAAATTCTGAGCAATATTCTTCGGGATTTGCATCGCCGTGCCCGAACCTTTGATTTAAACATGCGGCATTTTTCACTTTTTGATTGTAAATAACTTGTATCGATATGCTGTAATACTTACATAATTTACACCGTTTTGGTATGAATTTGAACTTCTTAGCTGACATAATTTCCCGCCTTAGTCAATGTCCTCCAAATACTGTCAGCATCCTGTCCGCGCGATATATTAATGTACGCCCCTCTTGGCGTTTTATATTCTATACTGTCCACAGACGGGCACATGTCGAAGGTCTTGCGCAAACACGAAGCAATAACCTTGTTCGGTACTTCTCTAACTTCAACTGCTTCGTGAATTCCCCTAAACTGTCTACCGTGCCTATCAAGAATTCCATCTATAGGCTCTTGAATATATATACCTGCATACATTCTGTCATATGGTTTAGTTAGTGTATGAATTACTTTAATTGTCATATTTTTTCACCTGCAGGTCGGTACCAGCCTATGAGAATTTCATCTTCATATATAAGACGAATTCCGTCAAGTTCAACGTAATATTTTCTTTCATTTACTGTAATTTTCATTTTTCACCTTAAATCCTTACATTTTATTTTCGTTGCGGAGGAGTACCGTATTTCCCCCTAAGATATGCACGTTCCTCCGCATTACTGTGATCCCATTCCTCAAGCATTGCCTTAGTCCATATGATATAACCTTCTTTTTCTTCTCCGTCAAACTCATAATGACGTGCTATTCTCTGCATTCGGCAGGAATCAGGCTCATCGGATATATCAAACTTATCACCCTCGGATATCTGGCACACACATACCCCCATACGTAATGCGCCGTCA
>JAZSDT010000172.1:0-8050 GCA_045531285.1 Eubacteriales bacterium | reverse complement strand
GATATGCCGGGCGATTTCTTCCGTACAATAAAGAAGAATTTCGGACAAGCGCTTCTCCTTGGTATTATCGACGTTGCACTGTCGGGTGCAATTATATTCGCAATGGTATTTTACAGCACAAACTCAGGTGTTAACACCTTGTTCAGCATGAGCTATTTCTTCAGCTTCTTTGTCCTTGCGATATGGGTAATAATGCACTTCTATATGTATCAGCTGCTTGTAACCTTCAAGCTTTCCACCTACAAGATTCTCAAAAACTCCTTCATTTTCGCAATGGTGGGAATAAAGCGCAACCTTGCGGCTCTTATCGGAATAATTGTAACGATTCTTCTCAACATAATGATATACATCTATTTCCTGCCTCTTGGCGGTCTTCTTCCCTTCTTCATTACAATCGCCCTTGTCTCCTTTATCGGAACATTTGCGGCATATCCCAACATAAAGAAGATAATGATAGACCCTTACTACAAGTCAAGCGACTATGTAAACGATACTCCGGACGAACCCTCTCTCTTTAAGGACAGAGGCTAAAAAATACTGAAAAAGAAGGATATTATGGATAAATTTACACCGAGAACGGCATTTATTGCTATCATAGGATGTCCAAACGTGGGCAAATCCACACTTCTCAACCGTTTTTTAGGTGAGAAGATAGCGGCAGTTTCAAAGAAGCCTCAGACCACACGCACAAGAATAACCGGTATACTCACAAAGGAGAACACTCAGTATGTTTTCCTTGACACTCCCGGTATGCACAAGCCCAAGACAAAGCTTGGCGACAGTATGGTGAAGGCTATCAGCACAGCAGTTGGCGACGTGGATGCAGTGCTTTTTGTTACAGAGGCAAAGGGCGAGGTCAACTCCATTGAAGAGCAGATGCTGGAAAAGCTGAAAAAACAGGGCTATCCCACAATCCTTCTTATCAACAAATCGGATATTGCCAAGAAGGGTGATATCCTTACCACAATAGATGCATTTACAAAGAAGTTTGAATTTGCTTCCGTAATTCCCATCAGTGCCGAAACAGGCGACAGCGTTGATACTATATTCACCGAGCTTGACCCGTTTATATCCGAAGGCGACTGGATGTTCCCCTCGGATATGATAACAGACCAGCCCGAGCGTGTTATTGCTGCCGAGGTGATCCGCGAAAAGATGCTCCGTCTCCTTGACGACGAGGTTCCTCACGGTACGGCAGTCGTAATCGAGGACTTCAAGGATATACGCGGCCATCTCATTGATATAAGAGCCGAAATATATTGTGAAAAGGACGGACACAAGGGAATAATAATTGGCAAAAACGGTGCTATGATGAAAAAGATCGGCACCTATGCCCGTGAGGACCTTGAAGCATTTTTCGGTACCAAAGTAAATCTCAATCTCTGGGTTAAGGTAAAAGCCAACTGGCGTGACAGCATTGCAAGCATTACCAATTTCGGACTTAACTCCGAGGAATAATATATGTTTAAAACAGTAAAAGGCTTAGTTTTGCAAAGAAGACGCTTCGGAGAAGCACACGCGTATATAACAGCGCTGACCGAAGAGGGTCTTGTAACCTTCTCGGCTTACGGAGTTATGTCTCCGAAAAGCAAGAACTTTGCTTCCTGTCAGCCCTATACCCTATCCGAGCTTGTGCTCAGCTCTAAGGGAGATGTCTTCACTTTGTCACAGGCTTCCACGGTGTCGCATCTGATACGTCAGGGCATTGACTTTGAAAGGCTGTCCCTTGCAAACTATATTGCATCAATGGCAAGTGAGACCTCGTTTACAAAAGAAGATGCTCCTGCCATATATTCCCTGACCTGCACAGCTCTTTCACTGGCGGACTCATCCAACGTGCCCTCCGAGATAATAAAGGCGGTATTTGAGATGAGGCTGACCTCGGCACTTGGCTTTTATCCCGACCTTACAGAATGTATGATATGCAAAAAGAAGCCCGACGGCGGTGTGTTTTTGCATTCCGAGGGCGGAATAATATGTACAAGGTGCATTGTGCCCGAGGGCGTACAGGGAGTTACGGTTACAAAGGGGCTTACCGATGCTCTGGAGCATATGCTGTCACTGAATGACAGACAGGCTTTCGGAATACGTTTTTCGGACCCCGTTGCCATGAACGCCTTTTGTACACTTGCCGAGCGTTTTTCGTCCGAGCATCTGGACTGTGCCGCTACGGCTCTTAACTACTATAAACAAAACCTTAAAAATTTTTGAAGGTCAAAACAATGACAGTAACACAAAAACAGCAAGCGGCGTTTTCCCACGCCGCCAAAGCACTTGAATACAACAAAATATTGGAGCTTTGGGCAAGCAAGGCAAACCTGGAGGGCGCACGTGACAAAATACTGGTAACGTTGCCCGACACAGACCTGCGCCGTGTAAAAAGACTGCTCTCCGAAACCGAAGAAGCCAAGAAGCTTATCAACGTAAAAGGAACGCCCTCGTTTTTCGGTGTAAAAAACGTTGCCGATACCTGCGACAGAGCAGAAAAGGGAGCGATGCTGACCATTCCCGAGCTTATAAATGTGGGACAGCTTCTGTCGGCAGTCAAGGCACTACGTGCATACGGGTGTGCTATTGACAGCGGAAGCGTGCTTTCCGAACGTTTTTCAATGCTCCAGAATGACCGTGAGCTTGACGAATCCATAAGAAATACCTTTATTTCCGACGATGCAATAGCCGACAACGCTTCGGATAAGCTCTCGGAGATTAGACGCAAGATAAGAGTTGCGGGCAGCCGTGTAAGAGAAGCGTTGCAAAAATACGTAACCTCTCCCTCCTACACAAAATATCTGCAGGAAAACATTGTAACAATGCGTAACTCACGTTACGTTCTGGCGGTAAAGGCTGAATGTAAGAACAATATTCCCGGACTTGTACACGACACCTCGGCATCGGGCTCAACCGTGTTTGTAGAGCCTACCTCGGTAGTTGAGCTTAATAACGAAATAAGAGTACTGGAAAGCGACGAGAAGCGTGAAATTGAGCGCATACTGTACACTCTTTCCGCACTTGTTTCGGCAAAGAGAGAGCTTTTGCTTCTGGACTACGACGTTCTGATTTCACTTTGCTTCATATTCTCCCGTGCCGACCTTGCACTGTCAATGGACGCCATTTGCCCTAAGGTCACTGAAAACGGGGCTGTTAATCTTATAAAAGCAAGACATCCCCTTATTGACAAGAGTAAGGTTGTGCCCATCAACGTCAATGTGGGTGACAGCTTTGATACCCTGGTAATCACAGGACCTAACACAGGCGGTAAAACCGTATCTCTGAAAACAGTAGGACTTTTTGCCATGATGGCGCAGACGGGTCTTGAGCTTCCCTGCGATGACCAATCCGAGCTGAGAGTCTTTGAAAACGTACTTGCAGACATAGGAGACGAGCAGAGTATCGAGCAATCTCTTTCTACCTTCTCCTCCCATATGGTAAACACGGTAAGTATGATGAAAGAGCTGACTCCCAAGAGTCTTGTACTCTTTGACGAGCTTGGAGCAGGCACAGACCCTGTTGAAGGTGCGGCACTTGCAATGGCAATTCTTGAGCACGTGCGTGAAAGCGGAGCTCTGTCGGTTGCCACTACCCACTATGCCGAGCTTAAGGCATATGCACTGGAAACACCCCGCGTTCGTAACGGCGCTTGTGAATTTGACGTGGAAACACTCCGTCCCACATACCGTCTCATTATCGGCGCACCGGGACGTTCAAACGCCTTTTTGATTTCCGAAAAGCTGGGGCTGGACAAAGCCATAATAGAACGCGCAAAGTCAAACGTAGACAGCGACAACAAGCAATTTGAAAACGTTGTTGAGAAGCTTGAAGAGGCGCGTGTAGAAGCAGAAAAATCCAGAAGCGAGGCTGACAGATTGCGCCGTGAGCTTAAGGAAAAGCTGGAAACGGCTACTACCGAGCGTGAAAAGCTTTTGGAATCGGCACGTAACGAGCTTGACCGTGCAAGGACGGAAGCCACACGCATACTTCAAAGTGCCAAGATATCAAGCGACTACGTATTTCAGGAGCTTGACCGCTTGAAGAAGGAAAAGGACAAGGCGGCATTCCGTGAGGAATATCAGAAATCCCGTGAAGAGCTTCGCCGAAAGCTCAAGCAAGGCGAGAAGGATGCCGACATACAAATCGAAATAGAAGAAGAGGAAGCCGAGCTTCCCCGCGACCTTGTGGTAGGCGATATAGTGCTCATCACCACCATGAACAAAGAGGGCGTAGTTGAGCGCATACAGGGCGACACCGTAACGGTTAAAACCGATAAGCTGTCAATGAAGGTAAACAAAAACACTCTCCGTCTTCTGACCGAGCTGAAGAAGCTCGAGAGTAAAAAGAAAACTCAAAAGAGTGCCACATATTCTCCCAGACCCGACGTTAAGGCGGAAATAGACCTGAGAGGTATGACGGGAGACGATGCGTGGTTTATGGTTGACAAATACCTTGACGATGCAAAACGAGGTGCTCTTAATTCGGTAACGCTCATTCACGGCAAGGGAACGGGCGCACTGAGAGCTGCTTTGTGGCGCTATCTCAAATCCGATAAAAGAGTGGCAAGCTACCACGTAGGAGCCTACGGTGAGGGCGATTTTGGCGTAACTGTAGTTGAATTGAAATAAATACGGAACAAAATAATAAAGATTCCGTCTAAAAAGTAAAAGGAGGTAACACAATGAAAGGAAAAGAAAGATGCAAAATACTTAAAGAAATACGTCAGAAGATAGCAGACGAAAACGGTATTGAATTTATCACCTCCGAATGCAAGCACAAGGGGGATTGCCTTGGCACCTGCCCCAAGTGTGAATCAGAGGTACGCTACCTTGAACGAGAGCTTGAAAGAAAGCAGAGACTCGGTAAGACCATTGCCGTTGCAGGCGTTGCGGCAAGCCTTGTTTTGACAGGAGTCGGCTGCGCGGACGAGAACTTGGGAAACGAGTTGGGCGGTGACATTGCCGTTGAAAACATACAGGGCGACCTTCGACCCGGAACAGAGTCCGACGAGCCTGATGTAGAGGTTGAATTGGACGGTGACATACCGTATATCGACGAAAACGGCAACGAAGCATTGAATCCGGATATCCAGTTACCCACTCCCGGCGAATTACCCGATTACTTTTTCCCCGAGGACGTAAAGGAATATGATGATTATTCCAAGGAGTTTATCAACAGCTCTATGCAGGGAATGTCTATTGAACAGGTCAGAGAGGCTTGGGGCGAAGAGGATATGAGTCAGATAAGCGGTGACAGAGGCATCATTGCGTATTTTACCGATGCTCACGATATTATTATCCAGTACAACGTGGAAAATAATATGATAATAAACGTCACTACTATGGAAAACGATGAATAGTGCCAAAATACTGGGTATTTCACGGCACAGATTGGGGACAGACGGTAAAGGGGTCACCACCTTGGTGGGCTTCTACGGCTGTCCCCTTCGCTGTAAATACTGTCTCAATCCAAATTGCTTCGACCCCGATGCCCACACACAACTACATACTCCCGAAAGCCTTTACCAAAAGCTTAAATGCGATGACCTTTACTTTGTGTCAACAGGCGGAGGTGTGACCTTTGGCGGAGGCGAGCCGCTGTTGAACCTTGATTTTCTGGAGGAATTCAAGGCGCTTGTGGGCAACAGATGGCATCTTACTGCCGAAACTTCACTTGCCGTTGACAGTGAAGCTGTAAATCGTGCTATGAAGGTTTTTGACGAATTTGTAGTGGATATTAAGGACACAAGCCCTGAGATCTATTTGTCATACACCGGTAAAAGCAATGCTCCGGCAATGAAAAATCTGCAAACGCTTATACAAAAAATGGGTTCTGACAGCGTCTTGGTGCGTCTGCCTCTCATCAAGGACTTCAATACCGAAGAAAACAGAAAAAAGAGCGAAGATATTCTTCGCTCAATGGGTGTTACAAAATTTGATAAATTTACTTACAGGAAGCGGCTAGCAGCCGCCGGCAATGCTCGCCTATCCTAAGCTTTGCATATGTTCAAAAAAAGCAAAACGGCGAGAGCGTAATAATAGAGAAATTTCCTATAAAGAAATAAAAGCGGAGAGCCTCCGCTTTTTATTTTGCCTTATATTCTGTCTGCATATCTTTGTGCAGTTATGATTCCGTCATTTACGTCAAGCCTGCATATACGTGCGGTGCGGTAATCGTTGGTGGTGATATCGCCTTTGGAATAATCTCTGCCGTGGTAAACTGCGTAATACTGACCTTCGTGAAGGATCACGCTGTGATGGCCAACGCCCTCCTCAACTTCGTTTTTTATCATAACAGGGTCAAATTTTCCGTTGTGGGTATGCTTGACAAAATCTATTTTCGTCAGGTCCTGTTCATCGGTCTTTGCAGTGCAATAGCCCACGTGGTAGGTGTCGTTTTCATAGCAGCCGCCACTGTACATAAGATAGTGCCAGCCATCCTTAAAGAACCAAAATGGACCCTCTATGGTATGCCAAAGCTTGCCGTTGATAATTCTGTTATTAAAATTCTCCTCATGGAAAGTGGGGACTATTATCTCCCTTGGCTGATACGCGGGAGTATAAGGGTCAAGCAGTCTGTCAACAAAAACTCTCGTACCGATCCTGTCGCAGTTTTCGTTATTCTCGGCATAGAAAAGAAACAGTCCCGACTTAGTTTCAACCACGTGTGCATCAATGGAAAATCTGTTGTAAAGCATTTTGGGTTCAACAAACGGACCGCAGGGTGACATAGCCTTACCAACGTGAAGATGCTGGAAAAAGCCGTCACACTGGCAGGAAACGTAAACGTAATAAGTATCACCAAGCTTTATTACCGAAGGCGCCCAGTATTGAACACATCCCTCAACCTTAAAAACGTAACCGAAAAAGCTCCAATCTCCAAAAAGAGAGTCGGCTGTATAAAGCGCAACCCCATCGTGCGCCGTAGCGTATATGTAATACTTTCCTCCGTCCTCAAAAATATAAGGATCGGGAGTAGCAACGTTTGTGTCGAATTTTAATTTCATTATCAAATCACCTCTTTTAGTATTATACCACACCTCACCAAAAAAGTAAAGTGATTATAGTCACGTCAATGCCTCAAAAATAAAAGTGATAGCAAAAGACGCCCCTTGTAAAAAGGACTCCTTTTCATCGGCACAATTGAGCATTGATCGGATTTCCTCATACCTTTCAAGTAATTCTATCTGGGATTCATTCAATTCGGAATAAAGCTCATTTTGTTTTTCTGTAAGCTCGTACAACAGCCTCCGACTTTCAGCACTTACATCCTTGTTTTTATCTAATTGATAGTTCAACCACAAATCTTCAAGTAATGTTTTCATATTAATTACCTTCCCTTAAATTAAAATCAGTTAATAAACATTAACATTATAAAACATTTTGTTTTAAAAGCCAATACAACATTTTGTTTTATTGTATAATTTAAAAAAATAATGAAAGGTTTTACTATGTATAAACGTATAAGAGAATTAAGAGAAGATAAAGATTTAACTCAGACAGATATAGCAAAGATGTTGAACTGCAGTCAGGTTGCATATTCTCATTATGAGTTGGGAAAAAGAGACATTCCGACAGATGTACTTAAAAAGCTTGCGTTGTTTTATGAGACATCAACAGATTATATTCTTGGTATTACAAACGACAAATCAAAAAAGTGAATAACATGCCAGAGGAAAACACGAACATAAAAGAAACTACAAAGTACAGCAGTGCGAGGGAGGGACGAAGAAGCGGAGAGCCTCCGCTGGCAAATCTCGCCTATCGCAACGTTGTGCATACACTCAAACAAAGCAACACGGCGAGGTTGATTTAATGCAATTTCCTGGTATATAAAAAAGATATAACACCGAAGAGATGTGTTCGCACGACATAAGACTCGTGAGATACGGTAATAAATTATATTAACCTTTCATTTTCGGTTTACACCCAAAAGAACCACCGTGAACCCGTAGCTAAATTTTGAAGAATTTTTTCGCAAGACGACGCACGAGCGAGCGAACCGAGGAAGCTTTACTCTCTGTAAAGCGACGAGAGCGAGTCGAGAGAGTGCTAAGTATTGC
>JAZSDT010000168.1:0-14882 GCA_045531285.1 Eubacteriales bacterium | reverse complement strand
TGTCAATGTTTTTTCTATATCCCAGTGGTGACGTGCCGTATTTTTTTCTGAACAGGTTTATAAAATAGCTAACGTCACCAAAGCCCGAGTCGAGAGCCAGTTGCGTTATGGGAATATTCGTTGTCTCAAGAAGCTTTTTTGCCTTTTCAAGCTTTAGCTTGTTGCAGTATGCCCTCAAGGTCATTCCCGAATTCTTTTTAAAGAGATGGCTTACGTGTGATGCACTTCTGTGAAAATGACGGCAGATACCTTCAAGGTCGGCGGTAAGGTAGTATTCGCTCAAGTATTGGAGTATTTGATTGTATTCGCTTTTTACTTCCGTCAGGTCGGCTTCAACAAGTCCCTCCAGCATTACTTTTAAGGGTATTATAAGAGTGTTTGCTGTATCAAGAGGTATTTCTGCATCCGACAGAGATAAAAACCAAAGCTCGTTTTCATCCGTTTTAGATGCCTTTTCTCTGTAGCCGCTGAGGGAAATGATCCCCGACGGCTCACCGTTTCGGTAAAAGTGTGTTACGTATTCCTTTACACCTGCGTGACACACTCTTACTCCCGAAGCTCCTTTTTTTATCAGCTCCTGCTGGGAGTCGATGCACCTGTGGTTGTCACATTTTTTCACCCACATACAGTAAGGATTTGTGTGTACGTTGTACGGGCAGATAATATCAAACAGCTCAGACGGGATCATACTCAGCATTTCATTGCTGAAATGAATCGACACGTTTATGCCCGTTGACCGAACGTACTCGGTATAATTTGCAATGCTTTTTACCAGTTCCTTCATTTTTTGCACTTTCTTTATATAAATCAGCATTTATTTTCAAGAAATATCCTTGAAATATGTTATTATTGTATCAGAAATATAAATAAAATGCAAGGAGAAAAAGAATGCTCACTAAAAAACATATAAAATGTGACCTTTGTGTTGTGGGAGGCGGTATGGCTGGTATGTCGGCTGCAATAGCCGCAGCACGCGAGGGACTGAGGGTCGTGCTTATGCACGAGCGTCCTGTCTTTGGCGGAAACGCATCTTCGGAAATACGAATGTGGATATGCGGTGCACAGGGTGAGGACAACAAGGAGTCGGGGCTTATGGAGGAAATCGCCCTTGAGAACTACTACCGTAACCCTACAAAAAGCTATGCTGTTTGGGACACTGTGCTGTATGACTTCATTCGCCGGGAAAAGAATATAACACCGCTGCTCAACTGCACCTGTATGGATGCCCGGGTTGAAAAGGGAAGCTTTGCCGACGGCAGAGATACCAGAATTAAGACGGTTACGGGATATCAGATGACAACACAGTCCTTTATTGAGGTTGAAGCAAGGTTTTTCAGTGACTGTTCCGGTGACAGCATTCTCGCGCCTCTTACAGGAGCTGACTTCAAAATTGGCAGAGAAGGACGAAGTGAGTACGGTGAGGACACCGTTGTTGAAAAGGGCGACTCTATGACTATGGGAATGTCCTGTCTTCTTCAGGGCAGACAGACCGACAAGCCCATAAAGTATACTCCTCCCGCGTGGTCAACAAAGCTTTGCGAAAAGGATTTTGAAAACCGAGGTCCCGACGTTTACAGTGATTACGAGAACTTTTGGTATCTGGAGCTTGGCGGAAACAGGGACACTATAGCCGATACAGAGGAGCTTCGTGACGAGCTTGTGTCCTTGGCAACAGGTACTTGGGACTACGTAAAAAACTCAAAGAAATTTGATGCAGACAACTGGGAGCTTGATTTTCTCGGCTTTCTGCCCGGCAAGCGTGAATCCAGAAGAATGTGCGGTGAGTATATGATAACTCAGCGTGACATATCCGACGGAGTTGTGTTCGATGACGAAATTGCCTATGGAGGTTGGCCACTTGACGACCATTTTCCCGGAGGCTTTTGGCACAGAGGTGTGCCTAATACTAACTTTACTACACCTCGTCCATATTCTCTGCCTTACAGAGCACTGTATTCCAAAAACGTGGAAAACCTGTTCTTTGCAGGCAGAAATATAAGTATGACACATATGGCGATGAGCAGTATACGCGTTATGGCTACCTGTATGCTCCTTGGCGATGCAGTGGGCAGAGCGGCGGCAATTGCCGTAAGGAAGCACTTGACACCTCACGGCGTGTACCTTAATGAAATGGACACCCTTCAAAAGAGCATTATGAATGCCGATGGCTTTTTGCCTTCAAAGGTAAGGTCGGTGTCGGAGACCTGTAAAAATGCCTGCCTAAATGCTCCCGATACTCTTCGCAACGGTCAGGACAGAGGACACAGCATTTACTCAAATACTCAAGAGTCAGCCGCATACAACGCAAGACTTGGTTCGGAAATAGTGTATTCCTTTGATAAAGCTTTAGTTGAATCGGTGCACATCGTATTCTCTTCGGACCTTAACCGTGATACCCTTCCCGGCTCCAATTGTGAGAAGATGCATTCCACCCGTGCCAATACCAGATTTGACAGTCCTCAGATATATATGCCAAGAACTCTTTGTCGTGAATACGTCTTGTTCGGTGAGCTTGACGGGGTACGTGAGGAGCTGATAAAAGTTACGGATAACAGATGCCGCTATCTCCATTTGGAATTAAACAGAGAATTTGATAAGCTTATTCTCCTTCCAATTTCTTCTTGGGGAGAGGGAGAGACAGTCCCTGTGTTCTCATTTGATTTTTAGCCTTAGAATAAAAGAGCTTGAGTTTAAAAAACTCAAGCTCTTTTTATATGATAGAAAATTGCAATAAATCAACCTCGCCGTTTTACGTTGTAGAGGTATGCTCAAAGGTTACGATAGGCGAGCATTGCTTGCGGTCGCTGACCGCTTTTTATATGCTAGGAAATTGCATTAAAACAGCCTCGCCGTTTCGCATTGTAGGGATATACCTAATGGTTACGATAGGCGAGATTTGCCGGCGGTCGCTGACCGCTTTGGAATGCGTTCAATTATTCCAATAATCTTTCCCGAGAGTATTACCGTCAAAAGAGAGAATGCTATTCTTTTGATTGGTATATAAGTCAGCGACAGAGCAAGTACCGTCAAGTCGCTTATCAGATATACCGTTTCTATTTTTACCTTGAAGCGTTTAGAAAATCCCATTGCAAGAGCATCGTCACCGCTGGGTGCACCGCCCGATCTTACACACAGTCCCGCTCCTACACCGATGAACACAGCGCCAAGAATGGCGGCGGCAAGAGGATAGGCGTAAAGCCCCTTGAAAATAGGGGATGTAATTTCAAGAAGCTTGTATGACGCGGAAAATACAACGGTTGCAATACAGGAGTAAAGCACAAACCGTTTTCCAAGTATTTTCCAACCGATTACGTAGCATATCACGTTCATTACAAGGCCTGAAACGGCAGGTGATATACCGAAGTGATGGTCGAGCACCAACGTCATGCCAAGCACGCCGCCCTCGGTAACTCCCGAAAAAGAATGTATTTCATAGAGTCCGAATGCCATAATAAATGCGCCGATAATTGCCATAATGCAATCGGACAGCTTAAATAATTTTCTCATAACGTCAGCACCACAATACTTGCCGTTGCCAGTGCAATACCGCACCATTTAACAGCCGTGAACCTTTCCTTCAACATAAACAGCGATAGCAATTCGGATATTACTGTCACGCCTCCGCAAAGGAGTGTCATATTCAGTGCACCGTCAATACCGCTCACGTCTCCAAAGCCCGTCAGGGCAACGATTCCCAGAATACTTGTCGAAGCGATTATCAAAGCTGTGAGTAAAGCGTGTGCGGTTGCCTTTTTTGTAAGTGCAAAGGCTTTGAATACAGCCTTTTTTTCACGCAACAAAATAATTATAACCGACAGCAAAGCGCTGGAAACGTAGGTGGAAATTATTATTTCGTGACCCATATTCTCACCCTCGATATAGGCGGCAATGGGAGTGAGGGCACCGTATATGCCGTTTGATACAAAGATGCCCATACAAGCAAGGTAAAATCCCTTTCGTACCTTTTCTTCATCCTTTGCGGGACGGCAGATAAGGAAGAATGACAGTATCATTGCAAGCATTGCCGCGTACTTAAAGCCCTCGATATGCTTGCCGAAGCAAAGGTCTGTAAAAAGTGGAACGAGAATAGCTCCGCACATGGAAAATATTGTGAGCTGAGAGTACGGTCCCTTGGCACTCGCCAGCATAAGACAGAAGGTATACACAAGCACGGTTATTGCACGGAGAATGCCCAGAATAATGACTATAGGCGTAAATCCGTCAAATCGAATAATACCGGATGCCGCTACGGCAACAGATACCAATACACCTACGAGCACAGAGAAAACTGTGGAAGAGTTGCTTTTCTTTCCGGGGTAGTGTTCCGAGAAAAATTTAGTGGTTATTCCCTGAAAAGAGGTTATAATAATGTTCAGAAATACAATAGAATAAATCATAAAACGTCCTTTTTATATATTGAAAAAAAGTTACATTGGTAGTATAATACTCAAAAAAGCGGAGGTAACGAGGATGACAGAGCTTGAAAGAGTAAGAGAGTTTTTTATGGGCGACGTGTATGCCACGGCAGCCACGGGAATAGTAATAGAGGAAATAGGCGACAAATGGGCAAAATGTACGCTCAAGCTTGATTCACGCCACAAAAACGCCGCAAATCAAGTAATGGGCGGTGTGATGTTCACACTTTCGGACTTTGCTTTTGCCGTTGCTACAAACAGAAGCCGTGATGCAGTGACCGTTACCACGTCCAGTAATATTTCCTTCCTTGGCACAGTCAAGGGCGATATGCTCATTGCCGAGACCAGATTACTTAAGGACGGAAAACGAAGCTGTTTTTACCAGGTTGACGTAAAGGATGAGCTGGGCAATCTGGTTGCCGTTGCTTCAACAGTCGGAACTCATCTCTGATTTTCCAAACAGCTTTTTATAAATCAGCAAAGCTACGGCTACGGCAGTTATGCCAGATACCAGCTTGCCAACTATCACAGGTACTACGAAGTCGGAATTTACCGACAGCGTAAAGGCGAGATGTCCCGCAAAGGTGAAGGCGCCCGAAACGGCAAACGCAAGATTTGCTATTCTGCCCTTTTTGTTCATTTGGGGAATCAGGGGAGTACAGGTGGCGAAGCTTGCAAGTGAAGCCACAAAGCCGAGAATAGATTTATGGTCAAGACCGATCTTTTTTCCAAGCGCGGAAAGAGGTCGGTTTAATACTTTTGACAGTATATGTATCAGAGGGAAGGCACCTGTCATAACGCAGGCGGCGTTGACTATTACGTCAATGCCATCGTCCAAGGGAGCAAGTCCCTTGAGCAACGTGATTCCCGTAAGGCGATGGATTATTCCAAGCACCAGACCGAAAATGATCAAGCCGATGATTATTTTTCCAAGCCAAGAAAATATCCGTACCGACAGTGCCGGGAATTTCAGCAAGCCCAGTATGACCAAAGCCGAGAATACAACAACGGGTATCATATCTATAATGAGAGTTACAAACGGAATTCCTACCATTATTCCGGATACGATGCATCCGATAGGCACGGTAACTATACCGCAAAGTATACCCATAAGCAAGTCCGAGTGATAGTCTTTGTCAATTACACTCAGCGCAAATGGAATGGTAAAGGAAATGGTTGCACCCAAGGTAGCACCTACCACAAGACCGTTGAAGTCACCTATGAGCTTATTTGATGCAATGGCATGAGAAAGAGGGGCGCCTCCCATATCGTTGGCAAGAAGCATACCCGACAGTATGGACGGGTCGAAGGGTGTGTGCTTGGCAATAAACGAGGTCAGCGGAAGCATCCACTCAGCCAGAAGAGGTGCAAGCAGTATCATACCCACCATGGAAAGAGCCATACTGCCAAGGAGCATTATACCGCTTTCAAATTCCTTGCCCACACCGAACTTTTTTCCGATAACATAGTCTATTGCACCTACAACGCAAAATACAGCTATAATATAGTTAAGCATATTTATACCAAAGCTTCTTCCTTGAAGCCCTCCTTTGTCAGAATAACAATGTTTTTGTAACCGCAGTCAAGAAGGCGGTCTTTTGCCGTCTGCCATTCACAGTCGAAAAAGTCCTTGTCGTGACAGTCGGATGATATGGTTATCTGACAGTCAAGTCTTTTTAGCTCCTTTACAATAAAGGGAGCAAGATAGGGGCTTTCTCTGTAGCCTCTTGATACACAGCCTGTATTTATTTCAAATATTCTTACTTTTTTGGATATTTCTCTCACAGCTTCAATTGCAAGAGCTTGATACTCCGCCTCGTCCTCGTCAAAAAGCCCCAGCGTTTTTGCGTGCTTTGTCACAAGGTCAAAGTGACCGATAATGTCTGGATTTATGTCACACAGCGATACCGATTGCTCATAGAAATGACGTGCGAATTTTAAGCCGTCACCGCCAAAGTATTCGTCAACTACCGCCTTTACCTCGTCGGGCTTGCGGTCGATTCCCACAAGCTTTCCGTCTTCCTTAAGATAGTGAAATGAGCCGATGATATAGTCGTAGTCGTCCATTGGGTCTATGGAATACAGGTCGAATTCCGCACCGCAGAATACGTCAAGCTTTCCTTGGTATTCCTTTTTTAATTCAGAGGATTTTTTGAAATACTCAACGATTGCTTCTCCGCCCTTACAGTAGATCGATGAGTGCGGCATACAGGCATGACGTGAAAAGCCTATGGAATCAAAGCCAAGCTCCACGGCACGTTGACACATCTCCTCAAGAGAGTTTTTTCCGTCACAAAAATGCGAATGTGTATGAAGATTTTGTAAGTACATTTTTACCTCCCAAAAAGCGATACGCTTTTATCTTAATGCTGTATTCTCAATCCTTTTGGATAATGGTTCTTTATTTGTCCGTTTACGGCTTTTGAGCCGCCCAGCATAACGCCGCACACAGATACGGCACACCAGCCGTTTTCAACGTCATGTGAAAAGCTCTCGCCCTTTAAGTAGGAGTCAAGCCTGGGGTCGTCAAGCTGTAAATCGATTTTACGCTTAAAGGTGTTTCCCATTGCGGAGAAAAGCTGATGATGGGGCTGAAAATATCCTTTTTTTGCCTCACCCAGTGTTACCCCGCAGGAATAGGTCAGCCTGTCTGGGACAGGTATGCGAGGATCGACGTATACAATATAGTCCTTGAATTTGAAAATATATTCCGAATCAAAGTCAACCAGAGTGTCGGTCAAAAAGTCCTCAACACATTTTCTTTCTTCCCTTGAGGGCTGTGACAGTGCTGTTCTTACGTCGGGATTTTCCTCCTCGTTGCCGCTCCTTTTCAGCAGTGCCGCAAATTGACCTTCGCCGGGGGCGATGTGGGGATAAAAACGCCTGTAGTTTTCATTTCCCACACCCGACACGGTGTATGCAAATACTCTGTCGTCGGGACGAACAAGCTCAAAGTCACTGTTATTTTCGAGGAATCGGTTTACGGTATCCTCGTTTTCCTCCACAGAGAAGGTACAGGTGGAGTACAGCAGATATCCTCCGCCCTTGACACTGTGGGATGCCGCTTGCAGTATGCCTTCCTGTCTGTTGGCACACATGATTACGTTTTCCTCACTCCAGTCCTTCACTGCGTCTTCTTCTTTTCTGAACATTCCCTCGCCTGAACAGGGGGCATCAACTATTACAAGGTCGAAATAATAGTGGAACAGCTCGGATACCTTATCCACGGGCGCAGAGGTTATAACGGAATTCTTTACTCCCATTCTCTCAAAATTCCCCGACATTATTTTTGCTCTCGGGGGATTTATCTCGTTTGAGAGAATAAACCCGTCATCTCCCAAGAAAGCCGCCGCCTGCAGAGATTTGCCTCCCGGTGCAGAGCAGGTGTCAAATATTTTCCAATCGCTTTTTACGTTAACGCAGGAAATTGGTATCATAGCACCCGGCTCCTGTACGTATAAGAGCCCTGCGTGGTGAAGCGGATGATTGCCTATCCTGTCATAATTGAAGTAGTAGCAATTATTGGAGTAGGGAACGGGGGTGAGCTCAAAGGGAACCTTTGATACGTCACCCTTGACAGTATTTATTCTGAGTGCTCTGGGAGAGGGACGTTCAAGCTCCAAAAGATATTTTTCAAGTCCTTCTTCTCCCAGAAGCTCCTTCATCCTTAATATAAACTTTTCGTCAAGCATACCTTCACCTCACTTGGCTGTTGTGTATCAAAAAGCATTACAGCGCTTATTTTTCAAAAGGTTTATCTAACAAAAAGACCTTCAATGCGTTTTTTCGTTCTTTTCTAGAGCAATGCCTTGAATAAAAAGCATCTCTGAACGCCCAGAGCTTTTCATGCATATAGACTTTCATATTCAGGCAGGTATTCAGCCAATGATACTCGTTGTTCATATCAACGCCGTTTAGTGCTTTATCTATCTTTTCGACTATCGGATAAAAATCAAAGGCATCTGAATAATACTCATTTTTAAATTGGTTGCAATACCTGAAAATATAGCCGTCTTCCATTGCCGGAGCACTAACAAAAACGTCGTATATAGGGTAAGACAGCTTTAATTTAACATTTTCCGACAGCTTTGATTTAGGCTTTACGGAATCGATCCAAAAATCTATTTCATCTATTGTTTTAAGTACGTTCTGTACTTGAGCGTATCCGATATCCGCAAGTGTATCGGCAAACCGCGACATAAAGTACAGGCATTGTTGCGTGCTGTCCATATGGCTTATGCTGTCTGAGCTTACGGGAGACGTGTAGTATTTGTTTTTCAACTGTTCTTGCATTCCGCTTGTATATAAGCCAAACCTGTCCATGTTATACAGAAGGTCCATTTGACAAAACAAATCATTCGTTTGGTCAAATATAGCTTTGAGCAATTCACGTTTTTTCTTGTTGTATTCGTACACAAATATACAAAGAGTAGCAAAGCCGCTCCCGAAAACGCCTGTGGACAGTGTAACTGTTAAGCTCGGAATCGCCTCGTCTCTGCAATCCCAGAAAAAGCAGGTAATAATGAATGCAACTGTTATCATTACCAACGAAATATTTATGGCGTGTTTCTTTTCTGTCATCATTTTTCTCCTTCAAGATAATGAAAAATCCGAGAACAAAGTTCTCGGATTTTTTGGCGGAGAAGGCGAGGATCGAACTCGCGCGCCGGAAACCCGACCTAACAGTTTAGCAAACTGCCCCCTTAACCCCTTGGGTACTTCTCCACTTTCGGTTGCTCAAACAGTATATCACAAAGTTTTACTTATGTCAAGTGCTTTTTGAAAAACTTTATCAAAAGCATTTTAATTGCGAGCTGACCTGTATTCATATGGAGATACACCGCATATGCCCTTGAAAACACGGTTAAAGCTGCTTTGGTTTTTGAATCCGCATTCCAGCATAACGTCCACTATTCTTTTATTGCTGTTTTCAAGCAAGTGCTTTGCTTTTTCAATGCGTAGGGTGTTTATATACTCTCGGAAACTGTATTTAAGCTTGTTAGAAAATATTTTAGATATATAGCTTTGACTGATGTAGGTTGCCTCGGAAATGCTTTTTATACTGATATCCTCAGTATAGTGATTTGTGCAATATTCAAGTATCTTTACGGCGCTGTCTTCTGTTATTCCGTCGTAAGCTTCAGTGGGGATTATCTCTAAAAGCTCACCTAGAATTGCATTGATGTATCCAATTGCCGTTTTTATCTTACCGTTTTTTGCCATTGTGACCGCTCTGTCTATAAGTTGGAAAAGAGCTTTTCCGTCAGTGAAGGCTACCGTAGGCTTTCTTGTTATGAGTATTTTGTCAAAGGCTATAGCATCAGGGTCAAACAGTATTATTATCGCCTCGGCGTCGGGTGCATTATCGTAGGAGTGTGTGAGATAGGGAAAGAGTAAGGATAGCTCTCCTTCCTTCAGAGTATGCTCCTTTCCGTCAATGACGGTATTAATACTGCCTTTTATGACGTAGAGCAGTTCTCCGTGGGGATGGAACATAGGAGGAAAACCCATAAATCCCTTGACTCTTGCACAGGAAATCCCGAAGTGCCCTTTTTTTTCAAAAATACCTTTCATACAAAAACCTCAAAAGTGATAAAAATCATTGCTTTTTATACGCCATATGTATAGATTATAACTCATATTGTGGTATAATTCAAGTAGTAGAATAAAATCAGGAGGAAAAAATATGTCAAATTTCATTCCATACCCTTTCTTTCACGATGACGTTCCCGTTGATATTTCGTTCGTCTTTGAAGACGAGAAGCCTGCAGGCAAGCACGGATTTTTAACGGTTCAGGGCAGAGACTTTGTCTTTGAAGACGGTACCAAGGTAAAATTCTGGGGCACGAACTTTAACGGTGCAGGATGCTTCCCCGAGTATGATTACGCAAAGAAGCTTGCAAGACGTCTTGCAAAGCTTGGTATAAATATCGTTCGTTTTCATCAGCTTGACTCCGAGTGGCACACTCCCAATATTTTCGCTTTTACAAAGGGTAAAAGAGTGACCAATGCTCACCTTGACCCCGAAAGTATGGATAGACTTGATTTCTTGGTGAAATGTCTCAAGGATGAAGGCATATACGTCTATATGGATATGTTTACCTATCGTCATTTCAGATCGGACGAGGGGGTTGAAAATGCTGTTTCTCTTGTTGATGCAGGAAAGCCATACTGCTCATTTTCACGCCGTCTCATTGAGCTTCAGAAGGAGCTTGCAACGGAGCTTTGGACTCACGAGAACAAATATACCGGTATTAAATACTGCGACGAGCCCGCAATTGTTCTTGCCGAGGTTGTAAACGAAAGCGACCTGTTCAAGGTGAGGGTAAAGGAGTATGTTGAGCCCTATAAGAGTGAATTTATTTCAATGTGGAAAAAATGGCTTGTCGAAAACGGAAGGGACAAGGATGTGTCGGATATCGACCTTGTTTACTCCACAGACGATGACCTGCTTGATTTCAAGATTTATATACAGACCAAGTATTATGTTGAAATGATGGACCATATGCACAGCATCGGTGTTAAGATTCCCATTACGGGTACAAACTGGCTGGCAACTCCCGATAACCTCAGAACAGAGAATGTTACGGATTTCCTTGATACCCACCCCTACTTCTACGACTGGCGTTGGGGAGAGTTTGAAAAGAAGTGTATGAATCAAAGCATTACAGAGCATGAAATCTTCTATCTGACCAGAAGCTGTTTCCATAATTCTGTCAACAAGCCCTCATATATTTCCGAATGGGATGTGCCATGGCCCAATGAGTACAGAGCAGATTCCGTAATATATTCAGCCGCCTTCGGTATGTTCCAGGGGTGGTCGGGCTTTGCTATCCATACATACTCCTATTCCGCACATCTTGAAAGAATGGATATGCTGGGCAAGGAGATATCTGCTGAAAAGATAGGAAATGTTCCGTACAGACAGGGCATTTTCTCTGCATGGAATGACCCTGCGAAATTTGGGCTTTTTTATCATGCCGCACTTATCACAAGGCGAGGTGATGTAAAAGCGGGTGAGAAAATGTATGCTCTCGATATCGAAAAACGAGAGGCATGGGATCTCAACCAGGTAGTGCCCTGTGCGGAAAATAAGGTTGTAATTGCAGACCTTGACAGAGATTCGGGACTCCCCAAGCTGACATATGAAAATAACGGCGAAAGTGTTACATCGGATACAGGTGAGCTTTACCGTAACTATAAGAAGAATTACGGCAAGGTTGATACCGATATGACCAAGTGTGCCTTCGGCTTCCTTGGAAAGAACGGAAATGTTGAATTGGACGGTATGAGGGTGAAATGCGACACCGATTTTGCGGTTATAGCCGTGTCCTCTCTTACAAACGATAAAATAACCGAGTCGGACAATCTCCTCCTCACTGCCGTGGGCAGAGCAAAGAATACCGATGCCAAGTTTATAAAGGACACAATGATTGACATAGGCAAGCCTCCCGTTCTTATTGAAAGCATCGAGGCTGAAATAGAGATAGACACGTCTTATACAGATATGGTTGTATGGGCGATAAGCGCCGAGGGGTATTATATTGGAACAGTTCCCACAACCTTTGAAAACGGAAAGATGAAGATACGTATAGGCGACGTTTCACAGTCAATGTATTATCTTATCACTAAGGCATAAGGGGGGATAACAATGCTTATCGGATGGGCGTCAAAAGACGTAAGTACAAATGAGAGAGTAACTATTACAGGTCAGTCGTATGAGAGAATTTCAACAGGTGTATTCGATCCTACCACAGTCACTGCTCTTGTAATGGATGACGGAGGAGATTATGTAATATTCATTTCGGGCGACTTTACAGGCATTACGGCATCTCTTATCAAAGAGGTTAAATCTGCTTTGAACAAAAAGCTTCCTGAAGTTGACACAAGTAAAATAGTATTCAATGCGACCCATACCCATACTGCTCCAAGATATATGGCTATAACTAAACAAAGCTATGATAAAGCTCCCCGTGACAGAGTAAACGTATACCCACCTGACAAATACCGAGCATTTCTTGTGGAGCAGGTGTGCGATGCAATCGTTGAGGCATATAACGGAAGGGAAGAAGGCTCCTTCTCATATGGTTACGGTTCTGCGGCAATTGCTATTCACAGACGTGCTACTTACCTCAATGACAGAAGTGTAAACAATAAAGCGAACGATACCTTTGGAGTTAACGGATTTGCACAGATGTACGGACCTACCAACGTGGATGATTTTGCGGGCTTTGAGGGTGCTGTTGACACAAAGGTGTATCTGCTTTATACCTTTGATAAAAACGACAGGCTTACGGGTGCGATAGTCAACGTCAACTGTCCCTCGCAGTGCACGGAGACTGATAACTTTACCTCTGCTGATTACTGGAACGAAACAAGAGAAATGATTCGTGAACGTCACGGAAACATATACATTCTTCCTCAATGTGCAGCTGCAGGAGACCAATCTCCTCACATACTTCACGGCTCGGCAGAGTTCAACAGAAAGAATGCTCTTAAGTTCGGCGACGACCCTAAAGCCGTAGGGTTTGAAAAACCTTGGGAATACTACAACCGTAAGGTTATTGCCGAGAGAATAACACACGCCTTTGATGAGTGCTTTGAGTGGGCAAGCCGTGAAAAGATAACGGATGCTCCCATTATTCACGTTACCAAAACTGTGTCTTTGGACGCGTGGAAGGTAACCGAAGACGAGTACCGTACAGCGTTGGCTAATTACGAGGAATGCAAGAAGCAGGAATTTGTTTGCACCGATAATCCGGAAGAGGATTTCAAAGAAAATACAAAAATTTCTTCAAACATATCAAGATATGAGGGCGTTATCAATAGATACAATAACGGATTTGCACGAAGAAATACTGAGATACACGTTTTGAAAATAGGCGATATTGCTTTTGCGACAAATCCTTTTGAGCTTTATACCGATTATCAGCACAGAATTCAGGCAAGAAGCCCTTTTACACAGACTTTCATAGTACAGCTCACAGGCTCCGACATTACCGAAGCTCCCGGTACAGGTTATCTTCCGACCGCAAGGGCGGCGGCTAACAAGGGATATAGTGCAATTATGTTCAGCTGTACAGTTTCTCCCGAAGGCGGTCAGGAACTTGTGGAAGAAACACTCAAGGAGCTTAACAACATAAATCGGAAATCCTCTTTTTGAGATGCTCACCTATCATACTCTTAAAAAAGGTAAAACCGTGTGACCATATAAAAAGAAATTTCTCTGTATGCCAAAAATGCACTGTTACGGCGGTGCATTTTTGTGTGTTTTTTCTATTGATTTAATTTGCCAAAGTGCTATAATATCAATTTGGAAATTACATATTCATTATATAAAGAGGTAGTTATGGAAACTTTACTTGTTTTATCAATTGCACTTTTTGCAGGACTTATGCTGTCACGTGTGGCAAAGCTCTGTCAGCTTCCTGCAGTTACCGCATATCTTGTGGCAGGTATACTTATTGGTCCATACGTTTTGGGAAGCTTCGGTATAAACGGCTTGGGACTTAACAGCCACGAGCAGATCAAGAGCCTTTCACTTATCTCCGACGTAGCCCTTGGCTTTATTGCATTCTCTATAGGAAACGAGTTCAGACTCGCACAGCTTAAGCAGACAGGCAAGCAGGCAACGGTTATCGGTATTCTTCAAGCGGTTGCCGCTACGCTTCTTGTTGATGCTGCACTTATCGGACTTCACTTTATAATGCCCGATAAGCTTCCTCTTCCTTCTGCCATAGTGCTTGGTGCGGTTGCATCTGCAACAGCTCCCGCCGCAACGCTTATGGTAGTGCGTCAGTATAAGTCAAAGGGTCCGCTTACCGATATACTTCTCCCCATCGTTGCTCTGGACGATGCTGTTGGACTTATTCTTTTTGCAATTTCCTTCGGTGTGGCAAAGGCGCTTATTTCGGGCGCAATAGACCTTATTTCTATAATTGTTGAGCCCATCCTTGAAGTTGTTCTCTCCCTTGTGCTCGGTGCCGTAATGGGACTCTTGTTTACTTATTTCGAGAGATTTTTCCATTCACGTTCAAAGAGACTTTCAATGTCCGTAACCTTTGTTCTTCTCACGGTTGCTCTGTCTATGCTCAAATTTGAGATAGGCGGTGTACATATTGCATTCTCGTCACTTCTTGTTTGTATGATGCTTGGAACAGTGTTCTGCAATTTCTGTGACTTTTCCGAAGAGCTTATGGAACGTATAGACCGTTGGAGCGCACCTCTTTTTGTACTCTTCTTTGTTATCAGCGGTGCAGAGCTTGAGTTGTCCATATTCAAGGACCCGCTCATTGTACTCGTCGGTATAGTTTACATCATATTCCGTTCTACCGGAAAATACGTTGGCGCACGCTTCAGTGCACAGGCTGTAAAATGTGATGAAAGTATTATACAATCCCTTGGTATCGCCCTTCTTCCTCAGGCAGGCGTAGCTCTCGGTATGGCTATAAAGGCAGAGGCTCTTGG
>JAZSDT010000124.1:0-10340 GCA_045531285.1 Eubacteriales bacterium | reverse complement strand
GATGAAGAAATTAAAAGAGTATTAGGAGCAATTGGTTATGATATTTAATGAGTATACACTAATACCAAGCAATTTTGACATTTCTTTTTTACTCAGCATTTTGTTTTTTCTTATCTTCTTTATGTTTTCACAAAATATTCTTATATCATTGTACATAATATATCCTCCGCACAAATATGTGTTATTTTAAATATAATAGCACAAATATGTGCGATTGTCAACACAAATTTGTGTGATGTTGTATAATCTCAACAAAGAGGTGTTAATATGAAAAAATACAAGAATAGACTTCGTGATTTGAGAGAAGATAAAGATTTAACGCAAGCAGAAGTAGCAAAGATATTTTTTTTGCAAGTGACTCAATACAGAAGATATGAAAACGGCGAAAGTGATTTACCACTTGAATGGGCAAAAAAATTTGCCGCATTTTATGACGTTTCAATCGATTATATCGCAGGACTTGCAAATAAAGCGGATAGCATCCGCTGACAACGCTCGCCTATTAAACCTTTAAGGTTAAATTGTTTAATTATTTTGTGTGATTTTCACAAAAACAACTTTTGTTTTTAACATATGTGTTAATATTTTAAGTTTTTACAATAAAGGTATTTATATGACAAATTTAATTTTAAAACGCTATAAAGGAACAGACGGCACGTACAATGCCGAGTCAAAGACAGCTATTGGTAAGCTGTCGGGTGCCGTAGGAATCTTTGCCAACGTAATTCTGGCATCGGCAAAGCTTGTTGCGGGTGTGCTGACAGGCTCTATGGCGATAACCGCCGACGCTTTGAACAACCTGACAGATGCGGCAAGCTCACTTATCACGCTGTTGGGCTTCAAGCTGTCGGAGCAGCCTGCCGACAAGGAGCATCCTTACGGACACGCAAGGTTTGAATATCTTTCGGCTCTGGCGGTATCCGTTCTTATAATATTCATCGGCTTTGAACTGGCAAAAAGCTCGGTAATCAAAATCATTGAGCCAACTGCCACGTCATTGACAATGGTTTCCGCCGCTATACTGGTGCTGTCTATTTTAATAAAGCTGTGGCTTTCGTTTTTCAACAAAAAGCTTGGTACGGCAATAGTCTCGTCCACACTGATTGCCACCTCACAGGACAGCAAAAACGACGTTATTGCCACGTCTGCCGTTCTTGTTGCCGCTATAATCGAGCAGCTTACCGACCTGAAAATAGACGGCTGGATGGGTCTTGGAGTCGCTTTGTTCATTCTTTACAGCGGTATTATGCTTGCCAAAGATACTGTGTCTCCACTTCTTGGCGAAAACGCTTCTCCTGAGCTTAAGGAGCAAATAGTTGACTACATAAAAAGCTGTCCCAAGGTGCTGGGGTATCACGACCTGATGGTACACGACTACGGTATGGGCAGACGTTTTGCAAGCTTGCACGTAGAAATGGACAGAAGCGTTGACCCCTTTATTTGCCACGAGCTCATAGACGATATGGAGCGAGAGTGCAAAAGCAGTCACGGTGTGGAGCTGGTTATTCACTACGACCCCGTAATAACAGGTGACCCCGAGTTTGACAGACTCAAGGAGCATGTGACCGCGGAGGCAAAGAAAATTGACTCGCGCATATCAATACACGATTTCAGAGCCGTACCCGGTGACAGCCACACCAACGTAATATTCGATATGGCGCTTCCGTCCGACGTAAAAATGACGCAAAAGGAAATTACGCAGTCACTTGAACGGACGCTCACCGAAGCTCACGGCAAGAGATTCTATGCTGTAATCACCTTTGATTCGGCAGATTTTAATTAAACGGGAGGCAGTTTATGTTTTTTGAGGAATTTCCGTTACCCAAGGAGCCTTTAATTCCCGATTACAGTGTTGACATAAGGGATTTCGGAGCTGTTGAAAACGAGCTTTCAACGGCAATCAATCAAGCCATTGAGCACGTATTCCGACGTGGAGGCGGCAAGGTAGTTGTTCCCTCAGGCAAGTGGCTGACAGGTCCGATACGTATGCAAAGCAATACGGAGCTTCACTTTGAAGCAGGTGCCAAGGTTCTCTTTTCAAACGATCCCCGAGACTATCTTCCTGCAGTACTCACCATGTATGAGGGCATTCGCTGTTACAATTATTCACCTCTGATTTACGGAAACGGGCTTGAAAACGTGGCGATAACAGGTAACGGCGAGCTTGACGGAAACGGTGCTGAATGGTGGAAATGGGCAAAGAATCTTAAGGCGCGCGACGTTCTTTACAGCAATACTCTCCCTCTTGAAAAGAGAGTTTTTGCAACCGAGGATTACGGTCTCAGACCTATGTTCTTGCAGATACTTGCAACCAAAAATCTTCTCATAGACGGCATAACGCTGAAAAATTCTCCTTGCTGGACGCTTAATCTGGTTTGGTGTGAAGATTCAATTGTGCGAAACGTTACTGTAGAAAATCCAACCGTTTCGCCAAACACCGACGGAATAAACGTAGAGTCCTCAAACCGAGTTATTGTAGAGGACTGTACGGTAGTTACCACAGGCGACGATATGTTTTGTCTGAAGGCAGGCAGAAATGAGGACGCTTGGGAAGTAGGGATACCCTGCCAAAACGTAATTATACGCCGTTGCAAATCCATCGGACGCTGCAGAAGCGGTGGAATAGCCATTGGAAGCGAAATGTCGGCGGGTATTCGCAACGTACTGGTAGAAGACTGTGATTTCGGCTTCTGCGTCAACTGTGTACGCATAAAATCAAAAGACGGCAGAGGCGGAGTAGTTGAAAATATTGATATGCGCAATCTTCATATGGCAAAGGGTATGAGAGGAATAAACGTCAGCTTCCGATACAGCTGTGAAGCAAACGACGCTCCCAAGGAGCCGGGCAAGTATATGCCCAAGGTTAGAAATATATCCTTTGAAAACGTTGTGTGCGACAGTGTCACGTCGGGTATTTCCTTTGACAATCTTCCCGGCGGTATAATGGAAAATCTGCATTTCAAGAATATCAACATGACTGCCCGCAAATGCCTTGAGAGTGACAGTGTGCAGGGGCTTTGCTTTGAAAACATAACTCTTACCGAATGCAAGGATGCAGGCGGAAACCTGTACGAAGAATAAGTGAAGAATTAATCTTTCCCGAAATGCTTTTTGGGAGGGGCGTGCAGAGGACTTTTGCCTTGGAGTGTTTAGCGTAAAGTGCAAAAGTTCAAGCCGTACAGGGAGCGTAGCCGAACAGTGTGTGAGGCTAAAGCGAGTTGGAGTACAGTGGGAGGGTGCTTTTTGTTAAAAAGCACCCTCCCACTGTGTAAATTATAATCCTAATCTTCAAACAAAGGTGTTGAAAAATATCTTTCTGCCGTATCGGGAAGCACTGTTACAACCGTTTTTCCCTTGCCGAGCTTCTTTGCCAAACGGATTGCGGCGGCAACATTGGTACCGCTGGAAATTCCGCACATAATGCCTTCCTTTGACGCAAGCTCCTTTGCCGTGTTTATTGCTTCTTCGTCCTTAACTATACAGATATCGCTGTATATTTCCTGATTGAGTATGTCGGGGATAAGACCGTCGCCTATGCCCATCTGAAGATGCGTTCCGATAGAACCGCCCGAGAGAATTGCGGCGTGTTCCGGTTCGACTGCCCATATCTCTATATCGGGGTTGTATTTCTTCAAGGTTTCACCGATTCCCGTAATAGTACCGCCCGTACCTATTCCCGAGCAAAAGCCGTGAATGGGACCGTCAACGGCATTGATTATCTCCATTCCCGTTACGTCTCTTTGTACGCCGGGGTTTGCAGGATTTTCAAACTGCTGAGGAACAAATACTCTGGGGTCCTCTTCCTTCATTTTAAGAGCCGTTCTTACGCATTCGTCAATGCATTCACCGATATTGCCTGCATCGTGAACGAGAATTACCTCGGCACCGTAATGCTTTACAAGCTTACGTCTTTCCTCACTTACGGAGTCGGGCATTATTATCTTTGTTTTATAGCCTCTGACAGCACCTACAAGAGCAAGTCCTATTCCCTGGTTTCCACTGGTGGGCTCTACTATAATGGTATCAGGATTAATAATACCGCGTCTTTCTGCGTCCTTTATCATATTGTAGGCTGTTCTTGTTTTGATTGAACCTCCTACGTTGAGTCCCTCAAATTTAACGATGATATCAGCACCGTCCGGTGGAGTGAGTCTGGCAAGCTTGATAATGGGCGTGTTGCCCATTGCATCTAAAATACTGTTATAAATCATCTTACTGTACCTTTCTGAAAATTCGCTTAGGTCCGAAGCTAAGGGCTGTAATTACACCAACGATCATAAGTCCCATCCATACAAGTATAAGATTTCCCCAACCGATCGTTGAAACAGAGTTTGCAAAAATTGTACTGGAGGCAGCAGCCGCCATATAGCTCATAAAGTCGAGGAAGCCTGTTGCTCCTGATACAATACCCGTATCCTTAAGGCTGGGGCAGTAAACGCTCCACAGCATTGTTGCGGCGCAATTGTTGAAGAAGATAGCCATTACCATAAAGATTATGTTTACCAAATTCACGTCCACAAGGTATGCTCCCAAGAACGAAAGGGCAGAAATGACAAACGTAAGCAACAGGGTAAGCTCCATATTTCCTTTCAGTCTTTCGTATACAAATATGGAAACAAAAGCACTTCCGCATATAAGCAACGTACAAATACTGAAAATTGAGGTCGCCTGCTCGGACGAATATCCAAGATACTGTGCCAGATACGTGGGAAGCCAGAAGATGACCGAGGTTCTGATAACACCGGTAATAAGCGCTACAACAGTCAAAGCCACTATGTCGCGCTTGAGCAAATCCTTTATTGCTCCCTCGCGCTTATCACTCTTTTTGCGGTCGTACTGTCCGTATTTTACAATGCCTTTCTTTTCAAATACAATGAAGGTAACAAAGCATATTACGCCCATTGCCCAAAGAACTATACTGCTGACTCTGAAAACGTTGGTCCAGACCATAATGGAAGCAAGTAGTCCTGCCATAGGCGAACCGAAAAACGAAGCAAATGTATAGCCCAGACTGCAACGGGTAGCGTGAATGGGGTCTGTGTTTTCGGATACTACCTTCGTCATAGGTCCATATATCATGGAAAGGAAAAATCCGGTCATACCGTAGATAAACTGTATGGAAAGCTCGTTCTTCAATACAGGGAACATAAAGTTACAAACACCTGCAAGGATAAGTCCGAAGCTTATCATATTTCTTGCTTTTATTCTATCGCCGATTACACCGTTGATAAGCTGTCCCACGGCGTAAAATACAAAGTAGACCGATGACACCGAACCGATAAACTCTTCGGTATAACCGCCCGATGCTATCATCTGGGGAGTTACGGCACCCAGCACGTTTCTTGCAATATATACCGCAAGATACGACACCGAACAAAGAACACCCAGCAGCAGAGCGTTTCTCACCTTCACATTTTTAAACATTAATTATGACCTTCTTTCAATTACAAACATACATATTATCATAATACAAATGTCGATATTTGTCAACATTAATTTTCCTAACGGCTGCGGGAAGAACGTAACAGTGAATACATTTTATTATATACGTCGGTGTTGTCATACGTTCCTGCAAACAGCTCTTCTCCCTTGCCCTTTGCCCACATTCCCACAGGTGCGGCAGTGTGGACGTAGGTTGAAAATCCAATGCCCGATCTGTTTGCAACCAGCCTTGTGACCTCGGCTGTAATGGGGGTACGGGTAGAATACGCAATACGGTCCTCCTCGGTATAGGAAGCTGCTCCCGAAAGAGTCTTTTCCCACGCCCGTTGGAGTGCGGAGTATTCGCGGTCACTCAATTCACCAAGTCCAAAAAGCTCTTCTATGTCCGAAAGTACCGTCTCAAAGGGCGTGTTCTCCGCTTTGTAGCGGTCAACGTATTCCTCTTCAAATTTCAGATACGAGACCTTCTGTAAAAACAGCCTGTCAAAATACGTAGTATAATTCGTACCAGTATACCCAAGAGACAGACCTCCTGTTTCGTGGTCGCCTGTTACAAGGATCAGCGTTTGTTCGGGATGCTCCGCGTAAAAGTCAAGAGCAACGTCAACGGCATTTGAGAAGGCTTCCATCTCGCCCACTGCGGTTCGGGCATCGTTGGCATGGAGTGCCGAATCTATTCTGCCTCCTTCACACATTATGAAAAAGCCGTCGTCCCCCTGAAGAACGTCGATACCCATTTTCAAGTAATCGGCAAGGCTGAAGGCGGTGCTGTCTCTGTCGAGCGCAAAGCTCATCATTCCCGAGGAATCACAATCGGGGTCAATAATAAGATACTTTTTGTCGCCGGGTTCAATGCCCAATATTTCCTCATTGGAGTCAAGCACCGTATAGCCGCCCTTTTCGGCAAGGCTCACAAGGTTCTCCCCTCCGCCGTTGGGGTCGAGAAAGCTTCCGCCGGCAAAGAAATCAAAATCGGAGCCGGGCAGATACGAGCCTATTTCATAATAGTTATATCTTGACGCACTGTGAGCGTAGAACACACCGGGGGTTGCGTGATTAAGGTTTGCCGTTGTAATGATACCCACCTTCATACCGCGCTCTTTCTTCAAAAAGGCGGCAATGCTTTCAAGCTCTGTACCCGCAGAGGTTTCGGCAATTTTTCCCGAGTCGGTTTTTGCACCTGTGGCAATGGAGGTACCGCTTGAAGCAGAGTCGGGAATGAAAGAGGTTCTGTCGTAATTGGTCACCACTCCCACCGATTCAAAGTCGCTGAAGGACAGATGCACGGGAGCAGAATCTCCGTTTCTTGCCGCAATGGCATCGCGTGCAAGCTGAACCGTGTTGAAGCTCATTCCGTCACCTATAAACAAAAATACGTATTTCAGCTCGGTTGCCTCGGTGTTTGTACAGGAACTGAGGCCAAGGAGCATAATTATTATCATAAAAAAAGCCAGGATTCTTTTCAAACCATATCACCTCACCTTATATTGTAGCACAAAGTCACTTCAACTTCAAGCCCTCAACACATTATTCCTTGCCACAAAAATTTCATATGTACTTGACAAATTACGACATTGTAGTGTATAATATTTTGAAAATATACAAAGAAAGTCTTGAAGCACAAAATGTTGCAAGATGGAGTCTTGCAATGCAAGGCTCTTTTTTTGTGTAAATTTTAAAAAAGGAGAGTTCTTTTTATGAAGCTCATCTACAATGTCAAAGACAAACCCAAGTTTTCTCAGGTGATCGTATTTGCGATTCAGCAGCTTCTTGCCATCATGGCAGCTACAATTGCTGTTCCCGCAATCGTTGGTAACGGAATGACCGCTTCTGCAGCTCTTTTCGGCGCAGGTGTAGGTACTCTCGTTTATCAGCTGTTCACCAAATTCAGAAGCCCTGTTTTCCTCGGCTCATCCTTCGCATTCATAGGCTCTATGGTAACCGCATTCGCAGGTGCAGTATCCGCTTCTCTCGGATATCTTGGTATTATCCTCGGTGCTATCCTTGCAGGTCTTGTTTACGTTTTTATTGCAATCATAATCAAGCTTGTAGGCGTTAACTGGATCAACAAGCTTATGCCTCCCGTTGTTATCGGTCCTACCGTTGCTCTTATCGGACTTTCTCTTGCAAGCGCCGCTATTAACGACGTGTTCTCATACGGACCTCAGGACGGCAACGGCTCATTCATTATGACAGGTAATATCTGGGCATCCTTCGTATGTGCTCTGGTTACCTTCGCAGTAGTTGTTTGCTGCTCTGTATACGGCAAGAAAATGGCTCGTCTTATTCCCTTCATCATCGGTATACTTGCAGGCTACGCTGTAGCGCTTGTATTCACTCTTATCGGCAATGCAGCAGGAATCGATTCTCTTAAGATAATCGGTTTTGAGCCTTTCCAGGCACTTGTTGCTGACGGCGTAAATCTCAGCACCTTCCTTTCCATCCCCGAGTTTTCATTCGTAGAAGGCTTCAAGGGTATTAAGGACTTTGACTGGTCGTATGCTGCAACAGTTGCCGTTGCATATATCCCCGTTGCTTTCGTTGTATTCGCTGAGCACATTGCTGACCACAAGAATCTTTCTTCTGTCATTGAGTCTGACCTTCTTGAAGATCCCGGTCTTCACAGAACACTTCTCGGTGACGGTGTAGGTTCTATGGTAGGTGCGTTCTTCGGTGGATGCCCCAACACAACTTACGGTGAGTCTGTAGGATGCGTTGCTATCACAAAGAATGCTTCTGTTGTTACAATCACTGTAACAGCCGTTATGTCAATACTTATCGCCTTCATCTCTCCCTTCGTTGCATTCCTTGATTCTATCCCCGGATGCGTAATGGGTGGTGTATGTATCACACTTTACGGCTTCATCGCAGTTTCAGGTCTTAAGATGATACAGAAGGTTGACCTTGAAGACAACGCTAACCTCTTCACTGTAGCAGCTATCCTTATCCCCGGTATCGGCGGTATGGCAATAGCTATCGGAAAGGTTACAATCACATCTATTGCTTGTTCACTCATCCTCGGTATCCTTACAAACCGTCTTCTTTCAAAGAAAAAGAACAATACCGAAGAATAATGCGGAAAGCCTCCGCTGGCAATGCTCGCCTATTCTAAACTTTGGATATACCGCTGAAAAGCACAACGGCGAGGTTGCTTTAATGGGATTTTCTAGTATAAACAATACGGCAAGACGTTTTGAACGTCTTGCCGTATTTTTGTTTGATAGGCGAGATTTGTCAGTGGCGACTCGCCTTTTTAGCTTTTGGATAAATGCTTTTGCTTAAACCTCGCCGTCGTACTTTACTTGGTTACTATTTGCGTTGGAGTAGGCGAGATTTGTCAGTGGCGACTCGCCACCTTTTTCTTTTCACGCTTCACGTCGGAGGGAAGAACACCGGTATACTTTTTAAAGGTCTTAGTGAAATAGGGCATATTGTCAAAGCCGCAGAGAGTTGCAACCTCTCCCACGTTTTTATTACCCTCGTAAAGCATCTTTCGTGCAGTGTCACATCTGACAATGTTAATATAGGTAACAGGAGTGTAATGGGTTATACGCTTAAATTCACGAATAAAGTAATACTCACTGATACCCGATGCACGAGCAAGGTCCTTTGTAGTAAGTTTTTGTGAAAGATTCTCACGTATATACACAATAGCCGCGCGGATATTGTCTGTATTCGAGCCCCTCTTCTTTTTCTTATTTGCATATGGATTGTTGTTTATGTGCTTTTGGCAAAGTCTGTAAAGCAAGCCCAACACAGCAGAGCGTACAGCAAGCCCCCTGTATTCGCCCTTAATGCCATAAGCCTCAACAACCTTCATAAATTCGCAGACCGCATCACTGTCAATAATATTCTCACAGAATTTAACAGTATCTGTATCAAGTCCGTTTTCTCTGCAAAAATCTCTGTCTATAATAAGATAGTAGTATTCAAATTTTTCATTTTCGCTATCAGCGCTGAATCCGTGAAACACATCGGAATTTATAGCGAAAAGCTCACCCTTTTTAACGGGGAAATCAACAAAATCACAGGAAACCTTTCCGCTTCCCTCGGTAATGTAAAGTATCTCTATGTTCTCATGCCAGTTTACCGACAGAAATGCACTGCTGTCGTAACATCCCGGTGAGCATTTATTGAGTATGAAAGGCAGATCCCTGAGCGCCAGATCATGTCTTTCGTGTGCAATGTTTTCCATTTGTGTAACTTCCTTTGATTTGACAGATTGTTAAAATATTAACAATGTTAATTGTAAGATAAGGTGCAAGCTTTCGCCTGCACCTATCCGTTTTTTATAATTAGTTAAGCTCTGCGAAGTACTTGATTGTACGAACCATCTGGCTGGTGTATGAGTTTTCGTTGTCGTACCATGAAACAACCTGAACCTGGTATGTGTCATCGTCGATCTTAGCTACCATTGTCTGAGTAGCATCGAAGAGTGAACCGTATGTCATACCGATAACGTCGGATGAAACGATCTCATCTGTGTTGTAGCCGAAGGAAGCAGAAGCCTGAGCCTTCATAGCTGCGTTGATGCCTTCGATAGTGATGTCCTTGCCCTTAACAACTGCAACGAGGATTGTTGTAGAACCTGTGCAAGTGGGAACTCTCTGAGCAGAACCGATAAGCTTGCCGTTGAGCTCGGGGATAACAAGTCCGATTGCCTTTGCAGCGCCGGTAGAGTTGGGAACGATGTTCTGTGCGCCTGCACGTGCACGGCGGAGGTCACCCTTTCTGTGAGGACCATCAAGAATCATCTGGTCGCCTGTGTAAGCATGAACAGTGGTCATGATACCGCTCTGGATGGGAGCGTAGTCGTTGAGAGCCTTAGCCATAGGAGCAAGGCAGTTTGTTGTACAAGAAGCAGCAGAGATGATCTTGTCATCAGCGGTAAGAGTCTT
>JAZSDT010000170.1:0-4915 GCA_045531285.1 Eubacteriales bacterium | reverse complement strand
TCTACGGATAATTCCATAGACAGATCACCGAGCTTATCCTCTTTCATAACCACACTACCTTTCTTAAATTAATTATACCATACTTTCGATTAAAAATCAACTATCAATTAGCGTACTGAACGAACGGCTACAGCTCCGTTTGCGCGAAGCGCAACATCATTCACGCCGCAGGCGTAACATCGTTGGGCGATAGCCCACATCATTTGCGACTTGTCGCAACCTCGTTCATTTGTGCCGAAAATGAATAATGATGTTCTCGCTTCACTCGAAATGATGTTGACCTTCGGTCAAATGATGTTGTGCCTTACGGCACAAATGAAAAAATCCTAAGAACAAAGTTCTTAGGATTTTTTGGCTGCGGAACTAGGATTCGACCGTACGCAGAGCGTACTGCTTGCTCGGGCTAAAGCCCTCACACCATCCGGCTAAAAACAGTCCACCGGACTGTTTTATTAACGCCGTCTGCCCCCTTGGGGTTCGAATCCTATCTACCTGTATAAACAAAAGCACCACCCACTGATGTGGATGGTGTTTTGTTTGGCTGCGGAACTAGGATTCGAACCCAGACAAACAGAGTCAGAGTCTGTCGTGCTACCTTTACACAATTCCGCAATGTTCAATTGACGGATTAAAGTATATACCAAGAATTGAAAATTGTCAAGATGTTTTTGAAAAAATCTTATTTTTTCTTTTAAAAAACATTTAAGCGGTATAAAAAACCGTTGATTTTTATAAAATTTTTTATCAAGCTACTGTGCCTTTGACAAAAAAATTTACGAAGGCTTTTTTAAAGCTTTTTAAGACCTGAAAATTTTGTTTCTAAAACAGTGCTATTATAATATAATGGTAGAAAGGAGGATGCTTTTTTTAAAAAAATCACTTGCTCATCTCATTGAAAAAGAACTTGCCATTTGCTTTGATTTTTTGAACGCATTACGAAAAATCGTAACATTTTCAGGACTCAAAAATGCCCTCAAAACAAAAAAATGCTTATTTTGCTTGACAAATTGACTTTTTGCGTGTATAATGTGTCACGAAATCAAATAATTTTACGAAAGGTTGTATTACATGTACGAGAAAAAACTCGACGATGTTATAAAAGCACCGCACGTGCTGGGAAACCTTGGCACGAGCAAAAAACATCTCAATGCATCGGCTTTTGTAACTTCTTTTGCAAAATACCTCGCGTATTTGCTGGGCGTTGTTTTATCACTCTTGCTTGTTTTATTGATTTTAAAAACAGTTATTCTTTCACCCGCATCCGACTATAAAGCAACACCTGTAGCAAAGACGGTTACAGCAGCTCCCGAGGAAGTACCTTTGGGCTCTACTGCTGCTATCTTTCCCAAAACTGCCGTTTATTATCACGGCATCAGACTTGGCGAATACGAAGGTGACAACATCACGGTTGAAGAGATTATGGAGCATTATAACATTGTTCTTGGATTGAACGACGTTATAAGCTACGGACCTGAGGATTCAATTTACGGTATGACACTTAACATTGATGAGGTCATATACGAGGATTCAATAATTGACAATGCTATTCCGTATGACATTGTTGAGATCGAATCCCAGACAGTACCAAAGGGCGAGCGTGTGGTACAGCAGAACGGCGTTATGGGCTCAACACAGCAGGTAGTACGTAACAAATACGTTAACGGAGAGCTTGTTGAGGAGTCGGCTTCATTTACCAGATACATCGCACCCATTAACGAAGAGATTCTCGTAGGTGTGGGCGGTGTGTTTACAGCACCCGACGGAACAGAGTACAATTACTCATACTACATTGACGTTACGGCTACAGCCTACACTCATACAGGTGACCCGACTTATATGGGAACCGAGGCAAAGGTTGGCGTTATAGCCGTTGACCCGAGAAATATTGCGCTTGGCTCTAAGGTCTACGTTATCGGCGGCTACGGAGATTACGGTCTTTGCAGTGCCGAGGATATCGGAGGCGGTATCAAGGGCAAGCGTATCGACGTATTCCTTGACACAGAGGAAGAATGCGTAAGCTTCGGCAGACGTAAGATGCGTGCATACGTAATCGAATAATACAAAAACTGAGCAGGAAGCTGCTCAGTTTTTTTGCTTTATAGGAAATTTCTCGATTATTACAACCTCGCCGTTTTACATTGTAGGGGTATACTCAAAGGTTACAGTAGGCGAGCATTGCCGGCGGAGGCTCTCCGCTTTTTTATATGCTAGGAAATTTCTCGATTATTACAACCTCGCCGTTTTACATTGTAGGGGTATACTCAAAGGTTACGGTAGGCGAGCATTGCCGGCGGAGGCTCTCCGCTTTTTTATATGCTAGGAAATTTCTCGATTATTACAACCTCGCCGTTTTACATTGTAGGGGTATACTCAAAGGTTACGGTAGGCGAGCATTGCCCAGCGGAGGCTCTCCGCAAAATTGCATTTACAGTGTTACAATTTCGTTATATATGACTGTATGGAGACCGTCAAGCTTTACAGTTTTATGCCAATGACCTGAATACCAATGGGTAAAGCTTACGTTTTCGTCAATATAATTTGTAAGGTATTGCAAGGAGTTTTTTGTGGCAAGCTCTCCTTCGCCGCTTTTATACTTGTGAGTTAGAATATAATCCACCTTGTTGTTATGGCGGTTGAGGTTTTTTATTCCAAAGGCGATTTCTTCGGCACTTGGGTCCTCGAAATCGTATACAAGTCCCATATCGAACCACTTTGCCGAGCTTTTGCAACCACCCATTACGAAAAAGGTTTTACCCTCAATTGTATATACGTTTCCACGCTTAAGGTACACGATACTGTCTGAGAGTCTGTATACGGGTCCACCGTACATTGTATCCCGGGGGAAAGACCTTATATACGGATGGTTTTCGTGGTTACCGTCAACTATAGCTATGGGCTTGTTTGTTGACAGAAAGTATTCGGTAAAGCAACGGTTTTCTTCGGTATCCTGAAAGTTCAGTTCGGTATCGCCTAAAATTATGAGCAGATCATCGAAAGAGGCTGTGCTTACGTATTCCTTAAATTGCCCTATGTCCTTGCCTCCGTGCAAATCACTTATTAAATGTATCACTTGTTCTCGCCTCCCAAAAGCAAAAGCCTTCTTTCGAGCAATGCACTGACGTAGTCCTCAATGCAGGTTATTTTCTTTTCGGTCATTACACCGCTGTTTGCTACGTCCTCCGGTCTGTGAGCATCCGAGCCCGAGGTCATGGGCAGACCGTAGCGACGGGCTACCTCGATGACCTTTTCGTCATAATTCTCGTGCCTTGGATTGTGGTTGATTACCTCGAGGGCGTCAACACAGTCGGGTGTGGGAGCATTATTTCCGTCTCTATATGGGTGTGCCTGTACCATAGTCACACCTTTTTCCTTTGCATATGCGTAAAGCTCCTGAGGGGTCAGGTCCAGCAAATCAGCTCTTGAAAGAAATGCTGTATCTATGCCGTATACAAGATAATGGTTTTGCGAACTGCTAAGATGTATTTCCGCCCCGAACAGAATATGCATCCCGTAGGTCTTGCCTGCCTCTGCCGCGGCGCTGTAGCCTCCCATAAACCATTCGGCTCTTTCTTCCGGAGTTTTATCTTGCATATTCTCGAAGTATCTTTTCATAAAATGGTCGGTTATAATAAGAGTTGTGTATCCTGCCTTGTGATAAATCTCCACCATTTCTGCAGCGGTAAGCTTTCCGCAGTGACTTATTTCTGATACGTGCATATGAGTTTCTGTTTTGTACATAGTTTTCATCCTCTTGACATCTATTTTACGTTATATTATAATTATAGTGTACATATATCGCAATTTGAATTGTCAAATTATGCATTTATATTGCAATTTTCTACCAAGAGGGCGCTATGTCGGTAAACGATACATTAAGAACAAAATACAAAGGTATAAACGGAAACATCAGATGTACAGACTCAATAACAGAGTCAGCTATGCCCAATTCGGAATTTGAAGCACATATCCATACAAACGAGGTGGAGATGTATCATTTTTTGGAGGGTGACTTGTTTTTTGTGTTTGAGGGCAAGAAAATCGCCGTTGAAAACGGAATGGTGATAATTATTTGCAATAATTCATATCACCGTCCAATTATTAAAAAAACCTGTAAATACATCAGAAGGCACGTGCTTTTGAACAGGAGAGTGTTTTCGGGCTTTGAGTCCCGTGGCATTGAGCTTTACAAGCGCATATGTAAGAAAAGGCTTATTGTACTTTCTCCGCAGATAGCCCAAAGCTTGAATACCTTGGGGACCTTTGAAGAAATAGGACGGGCTCTTTCAACGGAAACGGCGTACGGAGAGTTTTCAGCCATTGTTTCCGCACTTCATTTTTTGATACACGCGGAAGCCGTCGGAGAGGGAGGGGAGGAGTATGCATTTCATCCCTATGACAGAAAGGTGTCGGATATCATGCAGTACATCGGTGAGCATCTTTCCGAAAGGCTGACTTATGAGACTGTGTCCGAGCAATTCTATCTGTCTCCGAAATATCTTTACAAATATTTCAAAAAAGAAGCCGGAGTAACCCTTTCGAGATATATTTTGGAGTTAAGAATAATCAAGGCGCAGTCGGTATTAAATGCCGGCGGCACATCGGGAGAAGCCGCAGCTTCGGCAGGCTTTGATGATTACAGCGTATTTTACAGGTGCTTTCTCAGGGAGGTTGGGATAACTCCTGCCCAATATATAAAACAGCTGAAAGAAAAGGAGATGTAAAAACTCTGCTGTTTTCACATCTCCTTGACCAACAAGGGTTAACTGTATTTTGGCTATAGCCGAAAAGAGTCGAACTAATGCCGCCGAGAAAATTTCTTTACGGCATAAATACATCTTTGTCGCTCGGAATACGTAAAGTATTCCCACGCTTCGCAGATGCATTTCTGCTCGAAAATTATCTTTCCTCGGTTCGA
>JAZSDT010000039.1:0-6981 GCA_045531285.1 Eubacteriales bacterium | reverse complement strand
GATATCCCTCATTGAAGGAAGGCACGTCGTACGTTATTCCCGACAGCGTGACAAAAATAGCTGATTCTGCTTTCTACAATTGTACAAAGCTTAAAGGTATAACCATCCCCGAAGGAGTGACAAGTATAGGAAATAACGCCTTCTACAACTGTTCATCACTTACAAGCATAACCATCCCCGAAGGAGTGACAAGTATTGGAAATTACGCCTTCAGCTACTGTTCCTCCCTTACAAGCATAACTATTCCCGCAAGTGTGACGAGTATAGGTCAAGGGGCGTTTATCTTCACAACAAAGCTTAAATCAATCAATGTAGCCGAAGATAATGCCTATTACACTGTTGTTGACGGAGCATTATACAACAAGGCGATGACAGAGCTTATCAAATATCCCTCATTGAAGGAAGGCACATCGTTTGTTATTCCCGAGGGTGTCACAACTATAGGTCTTCACGCATTCTCATATTGTACAAACCTCACAAGCATAACCATTCCCGAGGGTGTTACAAGTATAGGCACAGGAGCATTTGCCAACTCAAGCCTTACAAGTATAACAATCCCCGCAAGTGTGACAAGTATAGCTGATTATACATTTGGCTACGCATCAAAGCTTGCATCTATCAAGGTGGATGCAGACAACGAGTATTACACCGATGTTGACGGAGTACTCTACAACAAGGCAAAGACCGAGCTTATCAGATATCCCTCATTGAAGGAAGGCACGTCGTACGTTATTCCCGAGAGTGTGACAAAGATAAGTAGTTATGCATTCACCAATTGCACAAATCTTACAAGCATAGACGTTCCCGATGGATTAATAAGCATGGGAGATCATACCTTCAGCGGTTGTAAGAAGCTTGAAAGTATAAATATCCCCGAGGGTATTACAAACATAGGACATTATATCTTCAACAACTGCTCATCACTTAAGAGCATCACGATTCCGGAGGGTGTAACAAGTATTGGTAATCAAGCTTTTGGCAGCTGCACAAGTCTTGCAAATATCTACGTTCCCGCAAGTGTGACAAGTATAGGCACCGGTGCATTTACCTGTACGGCAGTTACAGTAGCCCAAGACAATGAGTATTTTGCAGACGTTGACGGCGTGTTGTTCGACAAGGAAATAAGAAGCCTTATTTGCTATCCTTCAAGAAAATCGGACACAGATTACACTGTTCCCGATGGAGTTGTCTCATTGAACAATGCTGCATTTACAGGAAATATTCCTATGAAAAACATTTACCTTCCCTCCAGCCTTGCCTATATAGACAAGGGAGCCTTTAACAACTGTTACGCTCTTGAAGGTATTTGGGTAGCCGAGGATAACCCGATATATTCAAGCGATGCAAACGGTGTGCTTTATAACAAGGACAAGACCGTTATTATAGCGGCGCCGAAAAGCATCAGGACGTTTACGATTAATGCCGAGGTTACTTCGATTGCCGAAACAGCCTTCCTCTGTTGCTATAATCTTACAACGGTTTACAACAACAGTGACATTGACAATACAATAGGCACAACAGAAAACGGATACGCTTTCGGTTATGCTTACAAGGTTATTGACAAGGACGGAAACGTAATCTACAGAAAAAATTGTGAAGAGGATAAAAACGGATTCATATTTGATCTGTACGAGGGCTCTTACAGACTTTGTGCATATTTAGGCACAGAGGAAAGTGTTACCCTGCCCGATTCTTACAAGGGCGAGAAGTACGATATATTTACACTGCGCGGTGCTAAGCACGTTGTAATCCCCGAGGGAATTACAAAAATTTACTCAGGTGCTTTTGCTCTTCCGTGCGTAGAGTCCGTGACACTTCCAAGAAGTATTACCGAAATAGGTGTAAACGCCTTTACAAATTTGCAGAAGCTCTACGTATTCAATAATTCCTATGCTATGGAATACGCTGTTGAAAACGAGTTGAATTATGAATTGATCAAGGGCGCTGTATTCACTTTGACAGGAAATGATGCAAAGCCGGGTGAAACTGTAAAGCTGGTTCTTTCGTTAAAGACGGAGACACCTGTAAACTCAATTGCCGTTTACGATTTTGTTTATGACAGTCAGATACTTGAATTTATAGGCTTTAGCGACTATGAGCATCTGGAGGATATCGCCGCATTCTCACCTGTATTCAACGAAGAAAGCAAATATATCCTCTTGGCGTTGGCTGAGGATATGGTGTTCGACGGAGCTATTTGTACTCTTGAATTCAAGGTAAAGGACGATGCAACCGATACGGTTACAACTGTGTCGGCAACGCCTGTTGTGAAGCTTAATTCGGATGAAACAGGTGCAATGTTTGAGCCTTATGCACAAAAGGTATACACATACGTTTTAGGTGATATCGACGGTGACGAGGACGTTGACATTGATGACGCTACGTATTTGTTCGGCTATTCAATGCTTCCCGAGTTCTATCCCACCGATTATCCCGGAAATATGGATTTCACAAAAGACGGAACCGTAGACCTTCAGGATGCACTTGCATTGTTCCGCTATTCAATGCTTCCCGACGTTTATCCTTTAGAAAAATAAACTAGCGGCTAGCAATTTCCCAACGTATAATAAGAGCTGTAGCAATACATTGCTACAGCTCTTTGCATTAAACCAACCTTGCGGGGGTATTTTCAAAGTTACGATGGGCGAGAATTGCCGGCGGAGGCTCTCCGCTTTTGATAGCAAAAAACAGTTGATTTATTTTTATGACCGTGTTATAATAAGTAAAATACTAATATGAGGTTTTTGCAATATGGAAAATACAATGTTGTATATTTGTGCACAGCAGATGGTTCCTCACGGAAGTGCGGGAGCTAACAGATTGCTTGCCAATGCAAAATCAATACAGAATGCAGGCATACCCGTAACGGTAATAGGTCATGGCAAGGTTGACGTATGTACAGAGAGTATTGTTGAGGGCATCAGACACATACAGATACCTAAATCGGGAGGCAACGTTTTAAAGAGAGCTTATCATCATCTGTTTGCCGACGCTGTGGTTACGTCTAAAATAATAAATAAAGAAAAGTATGAAAAAAAGCTTATCGTTATGTATGAGCCGTATTACTCATATGGCAAAAAAATAGTGAGCTTCTGCAAGAAAAACGATATTGACTTTTGCTCGGATATAGTTGAGTGGCACCAGCCGTTTCAGTTCAAAAGAGGCCGCTTCGACCCTTTTTACCGTGCTTTTATTAACAGCTTTAACAAGGTTGTACCTGCATCGGGCAAGGTAATTGCAATCAGTAAAATGCTCGGCGACCATTTTAAAAATCAAGGATGCGACACGGTTATAATTCCTCCCTTGGTAGACTGCAGTGAGGTAAGGGCAGGGGAGTGTGCCAAGACCGATGATATTGTACGCCTTATTTATACGGGAATTTTTTCGGGCAAGGATGACATGAACGTTATGATGCAAGCCATATCACAGCTGTCCGAGGACGAACAAAAGCGCATAGAGTTCAATTTGGGCGTAAGAAATACGGCTGAAGTCAAGGGATTGATTGACAAGCACGGCGTAAAGTGCAACGTTGTATTCCATGACCGTATGTCATACGAGGAGCTCCTTGACCTTTATTCGAAAATGGATTTTCTGTTCTTGATAAGAGAGGATACCGATGCGACAAGGGCTAATTTCCCCAGCAAAGTACCCGAGATGACAGCCTGCGGTATCAGCGTTATCGGAAGCTGTGTGGGAGATTACCATAGCTTCCTGACCGACGGCAAGGACAGTATTATTGTCAAAAAGGGTGAAACAGAGCAGGTAGTAGCCGCCTTGAAGCGAGTGCTTGCCATGAGCTGTGATGAGATTGTTGAGATGAGAAAAAATGCTCGTCTGACTGCAGAGAACAAGTTCGATTACCACGTTTATTCCGACGAATTCAAATCTTTTTTTAAACTATAGTTGAGGTGGATTATGACTAACTACAAAGCACTGTTCCTTGAACAGTCCTACAATGATAACTATGATATGTTTGAAGCATCACTGTCGGGAAAGGTTGCTGTATGGGATTACGTTATTCTTACAGCGTCAAACGAAGCTCAAGCAAAGGCATACAACGAGCAAATTGACTACAGACTTAAGACAGGTATGCTTCCCGTTGAAACAAAATACGCCGTTATCCCCGACCCGTTCGGAAAGCGTTGCGGCTCGGGCGGTGCAACGCTTGCAGCATTAAAGTACATAGCGGAAAACGAAGGGAATACAGATTTATCGGGACTTCGTATTCTTTGCATACACTCGGGTGGAGATTCAAAAAGAGTTCCTCAATACAGTGCTTGCGGAAAGCTCTTTTCTCCCGTGCCCAGAGTTTTGCCCAACGGAAAGAAGAGTACGCTTTTTGACGAGCTTATTATTGCTCATTCGGGTGTGCCCTCAAGAATTTCCTCAGGCTTGCTTACCTGCACAGGCGATATTCTTGTGCTTTACAATCCCTTACAGATAGATTTTTACGGTGACGGTGCTGCGGCACTTTCTACCAAAGAAAACATAGTGAAGGGAACAAATCACGGTGTATTTATCGGCGATGCCGAGGGCAACGCAAAAAGCTTCTACCAGAAGAGAACCGTGGACGAGCTTAAGGCACTGGGTGCTCCCGACCAGAACGGAAACGTAGACATCGACACGGGAACGCTGCTGTTCTCGGGCAAGTTCGTAAATTCGCTTTACAGCCTTATTGATACCGATGCTAAATTTGAGGAAATCGTCAACGACAAGGTAAGACTGTCCTTGTATCTTGATTTCATTTATCCTCTTGTTGAGGACAGCACTCTGGAACAGTTTTACGATGAAGTGGCAGACGGAGACCACACTCCCGAGCTGAGACAGGCAAGGGAAAAGGTGTGGAACACCCTTCGCAGTTACCGTATAAAAATAATGCGTTTTTGTCCTTCGCTCTTCCTTCATTTCGGAACCACAAAGGAGTTTTTGACTCTTGTTACTGAGGACATTTCAAAGTATAGCTATCTTGGTTGGAGCAGTCACGTAAACTGTAACGTTCACAACAGCGACTACGCCATCTATAACAGCTATATTGATAAAAATTCGCAGATTGGAAAGAATTGCTATATAGAGCATTCGGATATTCAAAGCGGTGTAAACGTAGGAGAGGGCTGTGTTATCAGCAGTGTTACTCTTAATGACGTTAGCGTACCTGCAAACACAGTGCTTCACGGATTAAAGCTTGAAGGTGAGCGTTACGTTTGCCGAATGTTCGGTGTGGACGATAACCCCAAGAGCAAAGTTTGGATGGGCAAAGAGCTGGATGAGGCTCTTTGGACGAAGCCTTTGTTCAAGGTTTGCGATTCTATGGACGAGGCTGTAAAGGCTTGCCTTAACAATGATATGACAGGAGAATTGCTTTCTCTTAAGGAGAGCTTTGAAAAAGCCGACGTTACTGCAATAATTTCATGGCAGGACAAATTGGATGACAAGGTTATTGCTGAAACTATTTTACAGGCAATAGACAGCCACACTCCCGTTGGAGAGGTTATTAATCAGCTTCCCGACGGTATAAGCGAGAGGGTTGAACGCTATCTTCTCAATGAGGCGGAGTGCCTTGACGAAAGCATTATGGAGCAGTTCTCCAAGAAGATGCGTATATACTACTACGCTTCTCAGTTTATCGATAAGGATCTTCTCTTGGATAAGTGCTTTGGTACTCTCCGAGATGCAATAATGATAGCGGTATTGAAGAATACCAAATACAATCCCGACAGCAAAATAGCAAAGGACGAGGTCGTAACACGTCTGCCCGTCAGAGTCAATTGGGGTGGAACGTGGTCGGACACACCTCCTTACTGTCTTGAAAACGGCGGTATAGTTATAAATGCGGCGATATCACTCAACGGACAGCTTCCCATCGAAGTGACTCTTCGTAAGATTCCCGAAAACAAAATAGTACTTGCCTCCACCGACATAGGCAGCTACGGTGAATTTACCGATATTGCTCAGCTTCAGTCCTGTGACGACCCCGGTGACGCTTTTGCTCTTCATAAGGCATCCTTGATTGCCTGCGGAGTTATTCCGTACAAGGAAAATATTTCCGTTGATGAAATATGTAAGAATCTGGGCGGCGGTATTTATATGAATACCCGAGTTATAAACATTCCCAAGGGAAGCGGATTGGGAACAAGCTCTATTCTTGCAGGTGCATGTGTCAAGGGACTTTTTGAGTTCCTTGGAATTGATGCAGATTACAGTGAAATGTACAACCGTGTCCTTTGCATAGAACAGATAATGTCAACCGGCGGCGGTTGGCAGGACCAGGTAGGCGGTCTTATCCCCGGTATAAAGGCTGTTACGTCAGCACCCGGGCTTGAGCCCCACATCGTAGGAACTCCCATTGCGATTTCCAAGGAGACTCTTGACGAGCTTGGCAAGAGATTTGCCCTGATATATACAGGTCAGCGCCGATTGGCAAGAAACCTTCTCAGAGACGTTGTGGGCGGATATATCGGAAACACTCCCGAGGTGCTTGATGCAATAGAGGGTGTACAGAAGGTAGCCGTTCTTTTGAGATTCGAGCTTGAAAGAGGAAACGTTGACAAGGTAGCCGAGCTTCTCAATGAGCATTGGAAATACTCTAAGCAGATGGATTCCGGCTGTACGAATACCTGTATAGACCAGATACTTCTGTCGGTAGACGACCTTACTGACGGACATATGATATGCGGTGCAGGAGGCGGTGGCTTCCTTCAGGTTATTATGAAAAAGGGCGTTACGGTTGAAATGCTCGAGAAAAGACTAAACGACGTCTTTGCGGATTCGGGCGTAGGCGTATGGCGTTGTGAGTTTGTTTAAGTAACAAAAAAGCGGCTAGCAGCCGCTGGCAATGCTCGCCTATCGTAACTTTTGAGTATAGCCCTACAACGTAAAACGGCGAGGTTGATTTAATGCAATTTCCTAGTATACAAAAAAGCGGCTAGCAGCCGCTGGCGATGCTCGCCTATCGTAACTTTTGAGTATAGCCCTACAACGTAA
>JAZSDT010000145.1:0-19274 GCA_045531285.1 Eubacteriales bacterium | reverse complement strand
AGTATTCTCTGCTGAGGATGCTGAGGCTTGGAACAATGCAGGCAAGAAGGTAATTCTCGTTCGTCTTGAGTCCTCTCCCGAGGACATCACGCGAATGAAGGCAGCTCAGGGTATCCTCACGGTTCGTGGCGCTATGACATCTCACGCAGCAGTTGTTGCTCGTGGTATGGGTAAGTGCTGCGTTTCCGGTTGCGGTGACATCAATATGGACGAGGAGAACAAGAAGTTTACTCTCGCTGGTAAGACATTCACAGAAGGCGACTTCATTTCTATAGACGGTTCTACAGGCGCTATCTACGACGGTATCATTCCTACCGTTGACGCTGAGATCTCCGGCAACTTCGGCACTATCATGGGCTGGGCTGACGAGTTCCGTAAGCTTAAGGTCAGAACCAATGCTGATACTCCCACAGACGCTAAGAAGGCTCGTGAGCTCGGCGCTGAGGGTATCGGTCTTTGCCGTACAGAGCACATGTTCTTTGAGGCTGACAGAATTGCAGCATTCAGAGAGATGATCTGTGCTGACACTGCTGAGGAGAGAGAGACAGCTCTTGCTAAGATCCTTCCCTACCAGCAGAACGACTTTGAGGCACTCTATGAGGCTCTCGAGGGCACTCCTGTTTGTATCAGATTCCTTGATCCCCCGCTCCACGAGTTCGTTCCTACAACCGAGGAAGACATCGCTCTCCTTGCTAAGGCTCAGAACAAGAGCGTTGATGACATCAAGGCAATCATCGCATCTCTCCACGAGTTCAACCCCATGATGGGTCACAGAGGATGCCGTCTTGCAGTTACCTATCCCGAGATAGCTAAGATGCAGACGACCGCTGTTATCCGCGCGGCTATAAACACTCAGAAGGCTCATCCCGATTGGAACGTAAGACCCGAGATCATGATCCCGCTGGTTGGCGACGTTAAGGAGCTTAAGTACGTTAAGAGCGTAGTTGTTGCTACCGCTGACGCCGAGATCGCTGCTGCAGGTGTTGAGCTTGCATACGAAGTAGGTACTATGATCGAGATCCCCAGAGCTTGTCTCACTGCTGATGAGATCGCGCAGAACGCAGACTTCTTCTGCTTCGGTACAAACGACCTCACACAGATGACATTCGGATTCTCTCGTGATGACGCAGGTAAGTTCCTCGATGCATACTATGATGCAAAGATATTCGAGAACGATCCCTTCGCAAGACTTGACCAGAACGGCGTAGGTAAGCTTATGCAGATGGCAATCTCTCTCGGCAGACCCGCAAACAAGAACCTCCATGTAGGTATCTGCGGCGAGCACGGTGGAGACCCCACATCTGTTGAGTTCTGCCACAAGCTTGGTCTTGACTATGTATCCTGCTCACCCTTCCGTGTTCCGATAGCACGTCTTGCTGCTGCACAGGCTGCTCTCCAGAAGTAATTGAGCGAAATTTGGGCTTGATTTAGGTCAAAACTTAAATCAAATCACAATAGAAAAAAGACCTTGCAAAAGAAATTTTGCAAGGTCTTTTTATGCAAATTCCCTTGTAAATCTCACATTATTGTGAATATGAACCACAACATCAACTTGTCGTGGCACTTTTTCCATATTTTTATGTAATCATTTTTGATATAAAAAAGCACTATCCAAAATGACAGTGCTTTATTTGTCTCTTATTGAAATAATTAAATTTTGAATTGCTTGGATTTGAGCATCGGTCAAGCCGGTGGTATCTAATATCAATGGAGGTTGAGTAGGATCTTTTCCAAGCAAATAATCAGTGCTACATTTATAAATATTGGCTAATTGAAGAAGAACGTCCGTACTCGGTGTTCTCTCTCCCGTTTCATATCCCGAAACTATTGATGGCGATACTTTAATTAACTCGGCTACTTGCTTCTGCGAATAGCCATATTTCGCACGAAGTTTTTGTAATTTCTCCGGCAATCCTTTAATCATTGTGTTTACCTCCAACTCTCTTTGTGTTATCTATATTTTACCACCGAAAACAACACAATAGGTGTTTATGTTGTCTTCTAAAAGTGTTGACAAAATACGCTCATTGTGCTATAATATAAGTTAGAAATTTATCGAAACAGAGGCTTTAATCATGGCTTTAATTACCTGCCCTGAATGCGGAAGAAATAACGTTTCCGACCCTGCCGAAGATTGCCCCTGAATGTGGCTTTGCAATAAAACAACATTTTGAAAATCTGGAACAAGAAAAGATTCAAGAAGCAAAAATAAGAATTGAAACAGAAAAACTTCAACCGGAACTCGATGCTAAATTAAAAGAGATTTAGGAAATGCAACCTCCGAAAGAGCCGCAATATCAACTATTTGCAAATGCAAACGAAAAGTTTGTTTTTGGATTACTTATTTTCATTACCGCCGTTCTTGTTATTTTAGCATTCATTTCTTCTTTGTGGGTGCTTTTTATCGCTGGGTTCTTTGGTGCTTTAATAGGTACTCATGTCCATAGCGCAAAAGAAACATATGAATTCAAGTTGAAACAATATAAAGAACGAATATAAGATTGGTAAGGCTGGAAAGCAAAAGAGCGAATCATATCAGAATATAATGACTACGCTTTTAATCTTGCTACCTACGGCAATAAATTCGGAAGAATTATACCTCGCAACCTTCCTAAATGTCCTCATTGTGCATCTACGAACATTAAGAGGATTTCCGACACTAATAGAACGGTTTCGGTTCTCACATGGGGATTGGCTTCCTCGAAAATCGGAATGCAATACGAATGCAAAAATTGTAAACATAAGTGGTAAATATATTAAATGGGTACTCTTACATTCCGTGAGAGTACTAATCTTTTCTCTTTGAGAATCTGACAAGGCTTTTGATGCCCTATTACGAAACCTTCTAAATTTTCCATTTATGAATACCTCCGCAATAATGTTTTTCTATATTACACACTCATTTGAGTGTTTTCTTGACATATATTTTGCACTCAATTGAATGTTTACTATTTATTCATTTATTATAGGAATAGAAAAAGCGGCATAAAAACTGCCGCTTCTTCTTATTCGCTAAAAAACTGCTATTCTATCTGCATTTATTATGCAAGAGGTAAAATAACAATTAAAGCTATCGCAATAGACAAAGCCAATGCCCCACCTGTTGCACCATAAGCAATAGCGGGTTTTACATAATCGGAAGTGACTTTATCGCTTTTTCCGATCCTTTTGTTCCAATCAAACTTCTTGTTTTCCATAGTAATACCTCTCTTTATATTTATTTTGATTACTGTTTTCATTCTACGTTCAAGGTCATAAGCTCTTGAATACTTGTTACGCCTTTTTCCACAAGATTCTTACAAGAACTCCAAAGCGTTACCATTCCGTTTTGCTTTGCGAGGTCACGAAGCACCTCCAAATTCTTCTCACGGATAACGGCGTTACGCATATTTTCGTTCATATACATAATCTCGTGTACCGCAATTCTGCCTTTGTAGCCCGTACCATTGCAGAATTGGCAGCCCTGCGGACGGTAAATGCTGATTGGCTCGTTAATACCGAGTATCTCCATTTCCTTTGCGTTAGTCTTACCTTTTTTCTTACATTCGGGACACAACCGCTTGACAAGTCTTTGAGCAATAACGCCTACCAAAGAGTCTGCTACAAGGTAATCTGCCACACCCATATCCTCCAAACGGGTAATTGCTCCCGTTGCGTCGTTGGTATGCAAGGTACTGAACACGATATGTCCCGTAATTGCCGCTCTAACGGCTATTTCTGCCGTTTCCTCATCACGCATTTCTCCGATCATTATAACGTCGGGGTCTTGTCGGAGAATGGAACGGAGTGCCGCTGAGAAGGTCATATTGGCTTTTGTGTTTACTTGTGTCTGATTGACACCCGACATAATATACTCAACGGGATCTTCGACGGTAACGATATTCACGGCAGAGGTGTTGACCTCTTTCAAGAACGAATACAAGGTCGTTGACTTACCGCACCCCGTTGGACCGGTAAGTAGGATTATTCCGTGTGGTTTCGCAAGCATCTTATCAATCAAGACGTTTTCATCCTCGGTAAATCCGAGATCGCTTCTCGTAAATCTGAACGAGGTTTTATCAAGTACACGAATAACAAATTTTTCTCCAAATACCGTCGGGAGTGAAGAAACACGGAAATCGAACTCCTTACCGCCGATGATCATATTGATACGTCCGTCCTGCGGAACTCTCCGTTCCGCTATATTAAGTCCAGCCATTATCTTAATACGAGCGCATATAGCGGAATAGGAGTTTATCGGGAACTCTGCTCTCTCCTGCAAATCTCCGTCGATACGGTAACGCACCTTAACTACCTTTTCAAACGGCTCGATATGTATGTCACTCGCTCGGTACGGTACGGCTTCCTTAATAATGGAATCCACCAATCTCACAGACGGATTGTTGACTACATCGTTTTCCACAACCTCGTCATCAGTTTGTGCCTTTTTGTTTGAGAACAAAGCGGCATCACCCTCGGTATTCAGATCATCAAGTGCCGCCGAGGTTGATATTACTGCGGCTATCGAATCAATGTATCGGTCAATCTGCACGGGTGGAACGAGAACGTAATCTACCGGAGAAACGATCTGTGAATTGATCGCCGACATAGACGAGCAATCGAGCGGCTTTGCGGTTGCAATTAGTAGCTTCCCCTCTATACTCATTGATACGGGAATGACTTTATACCGCTTCATAAACTCAAAGGTAAACAAGTCAAATAGCGACTTATCTATATCAAGCATATCAATTTCCACATACGGCATACAGTAATACTCACCCAAAACGGGCAGTTCCCTTGCTTCCGTAGTGTATTCTTTCGCAAGCATATACTCCCTTACTGATACGCCCAAACGCTCGCAATCTTCAAGTATCTTTTCCGCTTGTTTTTTCTTGATAATCTTTTTGTATATGTAGAACTGTAAAAGTTCTCTGTTTATATTCATCTGCCACCTCCGAAATCAACCAAGTCCATTCATAATGGAAAGCATTGGTGAATACACCGCAATAAACAAAGTTCCGATCACCGCACCCATAATAATCAACATCGTGGGCTGAATTTTAGAGGTAAGCGAGGACAGCGAGGATTTCACCTGCTCGTCAAAGAACACGCAAGAGCGTCCCAATACGTCCTCCAAAGAAGCCGTTTTTTCTCCAACAGAGATCATTTGTATCAGCATTTGCGGAAATAAATTTTGCTTTTGGAACGCATTGGTCAGCGAAACGCCCTGCCGCACATCGTCTGCCGCTTCGTTAAAACGCTCCTCAACGTAACTGTTACCTAAAATAATGGATATGGTATCAAGCGCCGTTGCCAAGTCCATTCCACTCTCTAAAAGTAAGCTGAACGCACGGGCAAAGCGGGCGGTTATTAAATTGATCTGAACTCGTCCAATCAAAGGGCATTTGACCTTGAAAATATCAATGGCTTTCTTTCCCGTTTTCGTCCGAGAAAAGAGGAAAAAGCCACCACCGATCAGAATTACCAAAAGCACGATCAGATGCCACCAATTCAAAATGAAATCCGAGATATTATATACTGCCAAGGTAATGCCTTCGGGCTTTACGTCCAAAGATGAAAGCGTTTCACGGAACGTCGGAACGACGAAAGCCAACATCAAAATGACAATGGCAACCGTCATCAAAGCAAGCATCAACGGATATGCCAATGCGCTTTTTACCTTTCGTTTAATTGCCGCATCGGATTCGTAATAATCGGCAAGGGCTACGAAAACACTATCGAGCTTTCCGCTTACCTCTCCCACGTGTACCATACTGCGAAAGAAATCGGGAAAGACCTTTTTATGCTTGTCAAGGGATTCGGAAAGCATCGCGCCTCCCTTTACGTCCTCACTGATAACCTGCAAGATAGATTTGAAATATTCCGAATACGGTTGTTGCTTCAAGCTGTCAATACAACCAAGCAACGGAATACCCGTTGAGATCATAATGGAAAACTGTCGGCAAAAGGTCGTAAGCTCCGAAAGCTTCACCTTTCCCGTACCGAGCGTAAAGAAAGCTGACGGAGTACCGCCCTTATAGATCGAAGCGGAAACCAAATACAAATTTTGCTTAGTAAGCTGTACCGCAAGATCATTTTCATCCTCAGCAATAAATATACCTTTGTATTTCTTTTTCTGCAAATTTACCGCCACATATTTATATGTTGGCATAAGTTATCACCTCACTTTCTTTCATAGTCCGAGCAAAGATAAATACCAACCTATGATCTGTATTCCGAAAAGCATAGACACACCGAAACCAAACACAAGGAATGGGGCAAAGGGAAACTGTCTCTCCTCGCCCTTTTTCCCTTTTGAAAGAATCAACATAATCACGGCTGCGGGACTGGTTGCTATCAATAATCCGAGCAACAAGCGTTCCCAACCGAGCAACAGACCGACCACGCCTGCGAGTTTTACATCACCGCCGCCAAGTCCCTCTTTTTCGCATAGTTTCTCAAAGACCCACGAGATAAGGTAAAAGACCGCAAATCCCGAAACGCCGCCAATGACGTGTGAAAGCCACCTATAGTCCTTATCAAAGAAGATACTTGCCACGCCGAGAACAAGTAAGATGATCTGAAATCGGTCAAAAATGATTTGGTGTTCAAGGTCGATGAAGAACACGCAAATAAACACCGACGATACGACCATATAGATGCAGGCAAGCGGAATACTTTTCTCCCAAAAGAGAAAGGCACACAAGAGCCACAATACCGTGTTGGCAAGCTCCACCGCCGTATAGCGAAAGGAAATATGCGTTTTGCAACTGCGACACTTAGCACCGAGCATTATGTAGGAAAGCACGGGGATATTATCGTACCACCGAAGCTCATATTTGCAGGACGGACAATGAGAATTGGGTTTCGCAATGCTCATTTTGTTTGGCAGGCGGTAAATAACCACGTTGAGAAAGCTGCCAACGCACAATCCAAATATTCCCGAAAGAACGTAGACACAAATCAAATAGAATTTATCCATCGCCACGTCCTCAGAACTTGCCCGTCGTCGCGATCTGCTTTGGGAACAGACCGCCGTACAGTTCAAGGTTGGAACGCACCGCTGCTTCCTCGCCATCGCTCGGTAATCGGGTAAAGGTAATTCCGTTTTCCTCTGCTTCCTCGTTTGCCGTATCAAGTACGCTCACAAGGTCACGTGGGAGATTGACACATACAAATTCGGGCTTACCAAGCTCTACAAGTCGTTCATTTCCGTGTATCAACGTCAATGCCCACTTGACAAACACACGGAAATTCTCATAGGCAATTCCCTCCTCCGTTTCGGGAATTTCCCTCTGCATAAACTTAGGGAGCTTGCGGGGGGATCTTCTTGTAAATATTTTCTGATTGATTTGAGTACGCAAGGGCGTATTTTCCTCTGTTTCGCTCTCGGCTTCTTCCTCGGTCACGGTTTCCTCGTCCGAAATCGTTTCTTCCTCCGAGATAACCTCGTCGGCGTTTACCGTGTCCTCCGAAAGCTCCTCGCCCTCGTCCTCGTTGTCCGCAACAGCGTCGGCAAATTCTTCTCCAAGAGCCATTACCGTCAGCTTTTTGGATTTCGCTTTTTCTCTTGCGTTCAATACCGTAAGCTCCGCATAGGAATGGTCAAACAACATATCCTCCTGCGTCACCTTGGGCTTTCTCAAAAATTCAAGCCCAAAAGGGAGCGTATAATATCCCACCGTCTTGCCATTTGCCACGAACACGAAACGGGAATATACGTCCTTTATATCAAGGAATAAGTAGGATGAGTTTTTCAGCTTAGGATTGAGCAGCACTGCCCCGCCAACCGATGCGCTTGAAGCATAGGTCAGCGTATCCACAAGCAGCTTGTTTTCCGAGCAAGCGGCGTAAATATACGATACGATATTCTTCTGCACCGCCGCTATCGCGAAGGTGGAATACTGCTTGTTCTGCTCTGCAACTTGAGATACCACCCGCAGATCCTTGTAGTTTCGGTAAAGACCTCCAAGCGTTATATCAAGCGTCTTTTTCGTCTGTCCGAGCCCGCGCATTGTTGGAATTTTAACTGTGTCCGTCAGCACGACGGAATCGGGAAGAACAACCGTAATTTTTCTAACGGTTTCCGAGGGAACGTCTGCGGTAAATTCCTTTACCGCCTGCTTGAATTTTTTGAAAAACTCCTCGTCAAAGTGTCCACCCGCATAATTTTTTATATGGTGTGTGATCGTACCTCTGTCGTTGCCGATCATTGAATAGAAATGAAAGGTTGAACGCTCCGTGTCGATTGCTATTGTTGTTAAATAATCTGATTTTGCCATATTCTCATTTCTCCGTATCGCAAAATGTTTGCTTACTCCGTATCGGCGGGAAGTGTATCACACCACTTATAAACGTGTATTTGTCCGTCCTTGTATTCTGCCTCTACATAGAGTATTGTCGTTTCTTTATTATCGTTTTTAAGCCACACGCGCAAAGCATTTCCGCTTATCTCGTGGGCGTATTTTTCATTTTCAACATAAAACACTTTTTCTGTGTCCTCGCTTTGCAAATAGGCAAGATAATCCTCACCAATCTGTTCCACATCTACCTTGTTAAGCAAGGTCATTTTTTCAATTTTCACTTGATAATGTCCGAGCAAGGTCAGACTTGTAAGCAGAGCGCAAAGCGAAAAAATTATAACCATAAACAGAATTGCATTTTCAAGCGCAATTCCTTTTTTGCTTTTCAATATCTGTTTCAATTTCATATTCCGTCCCCCTTTCGATAGGAAAACGAAATGATGTTATCTCCGTCCTTGTCGGTTACGTCGATTTCAAATTCGTCTCTCTCGGTTTCCGAAAAGGCAACCGAGATATTCGCTGTAAATTTGTTTTTTTCGGAATAATATGTATAAAGCGTTTTGCCGTTTTCATCGGTTGTGCTGCCCGTAAGCGTAACGCCCTCGGCAAAGGCTACGAGCGAAAGAAATTCATCCTGCGTTTCTGCCGCCTTGAAGCTCTCCCACACGTTGTCGGCAAAGCTCTGTGCGTAAGATCTGTTGATTGCGTTTACCTTTGTTGATACAGAGGATAACACAATAGAAAGCGCCGTAATGGTGACGGTAACGATGATGGAAAGCGCTATCACGACCTCAACGAGAGAATAGCCGTTTCTTTTTAGCATTTTACTCATTTTCGGCTACCTCCTCAATCGTACCGCAACGGAGTGAGAACACAAAACTGCTCTCTATGCTTTTTCCGTTCTTGCCGATTCGGTAGGTCACACACTTGATGAGCTTGGCATTTGCGGTAAAAGTCACGCCGTCGATAGCGTCAAGACCTGCTTTCTGCTCCCCGCCGAGCGTGAGAATACCATCGGCAAAGCTCACGGTTTTCTCCGTTCCGTTCTCGGTAACGTTCAGCGTTCCGTCCTTTGCTACTGTGAACACGCTACCCGACACGTCGTTTTCTGCCACCCACGCGCAAAGCTCCTCTTTGAGCGTGGCGTGATCCTCTAAAAATTCATATTCCGCCTTATTGTCGGCGGCAAAGCCGTTCATCAGTACAGAAAACGAAACGGTCATCGTCGTAAGGATCGCCAAGAGTGCCAAGACAACGCAAAGCTCGACAAGGGTGAAGCCACGCTTGCCATGATTTTCCTTATGAAGTTTTTGCGCCTTAATGATCCTTGTTCTTCTGTACATAGTTTTCAATCTTTCTTAAAAATGGCGCAAGCACTCTTGCACTCGCAAGGAGTGCAGAGTGCTTGCGTTTCTTAAACAATTTTTCTTAAATTGTTAGGTCTTAGCTGCCGTGTAAATGTAAACTGTTGCAGTAGCATCTGCCACAGTGATTTTTTCATAATCTGCTGCATCTGTAGCATTATCACTGAAAGTTACATTAGTAGGCTTTGCATCAAGAGCTGTAAGCGTTCCGTTGTCAACTTCAAAATAGTATTCGTTGTCAACCACTATGTAAGCGTCAACGCCACTCACTTCCAACTCATCTGGCGTATCAAAGTGATACAGAAGTGCGGTATGAGCAGCTTTCGCTTCAGACAACGCCGCAGATTTATTTGCCTTGTCAACGATTCCACTGAAAGTAGGAATCATAACAGCTGCGAGAATTGCGATAACCGCGATTACAATTACAAGCTCAACAATGGTAAAGCCTTTTTTGTTAAATCTCTTCATTTATAAATTCTCCCTTAGGAATTTCAAAGCTTCGGGGCAAATTAGTTAGAAATGGTAAAGCTTCCGTCTGCGTTCTGTACTACTGTAATGTTGCTATAGTTGGTACTCGTGGTAGCAACCATTTCCTTAATAATTTCAGGAGTCAACATATCAAAGGTATAGTTATTATAATTTGCAGTGGTAAACGTTCCGTCCTTGATGGTTATGCTTCCTCCCGTGCTGTACATCTTAAACAGATTGTAGTTCTCAGAAGAAAATGTTCCGTCCTCTATAACAACAATACCTCCGTGAGAAACGATGGTATTACCAGTACAGCTATATGTTCCGCCCTTGATAGTACCCTTGGAAACGCCTCCGTTGTTGGATACGAACAGTGCTTCGCAGTCCGCATTTATAGTACAGTTTTCAAGTACTACCTCAGAACCGTCGAAAGAACCAACAGCCTGTGCATCTGCATTAATTGTAGCATTGGAAATAGTTCCTGTTGCTCCAGTATATGCGATAACGATATCCTTGTCGCCACAATCTACTACCGTATTATTGAGATTAAGCACACCGGACTGTGCAACAACAGCAGATTGAACAGGTTCGCCGTCAGCATCAAGATAAGAACCGGTTGCACCGATAGTGCCGCCTTCAATAGTAAGTGTTCCACCGTCAACAAAGAAGGGAACGTTATCCAAAGAATAGCCGTCGTTTCTATTACCTGTTACGACAGAATCCACGATCTTCAACGTGATGTTGCGACCCTCACCGATAACAATTTGGCCCTGGGAGTTCATATCCATGCTTTCGTCAACGTATATTGTCTGATCTCCCTCTTTAGCAATCCACGATTTCAGGTCAGCAAGATTCGAAACAAGCTGCTTGATTGTTACATTGCTCCAAACATCCGTAACTTCTTTTTGGTCCTCAAGATTGTTTACAGCGAAGCACCAGCTATCGTCGGGATCGCCTGTAACCTCGGTATTGGAATAGATGATCTCTTTTTCCTTCAGATCATAAAGAAGGAACTGATCGGTGTCATCTTCCCAAACGAAATAGCACTTGTCTGCCTTTGCATTCAGATTTGCAACCAGATATCCTGATTCCTTAGCTGCAGCAAGAGCTTCATCAAAGGTTTTTGCCTGAGCAGAAATAGCAGCGGTGTTCAAGTTCTTGGCTACCGCAGTGTCATTGGCGATATTCGCCTTTCTTGTAAGACCTACAAACGTCGGAATCAATACCGCCGCAAGAATCGCAATTACAACAATAACGATTACAAGCTCAACTATTGTAAAACCTTTTTTGTTCAAATTTTTCTTCATTGTTTTCTCCTTTTCGCGAAAAAATTTTGGGGTATAATATTACGAACAAAACAACGACACATTTAGTGAGCAAGAATAATTCGAACCTCAGTCAACTATCATTTGATGTAAAATTTTATTGAATATTCACGTTGGCTATTACTCTTTTCATAAATGTCGTTTTAGCAACTCGTCAATCACTATTAAACGAACCTTCACTTGTTGTTTTTTGTTCGCCAAATATAGTAACAGACAAATCATTAGTATTAATTATACTACAAAAGCAAGAATGTGTCAAGGTTTAAAGAGTATTTTCTTTCTTGAATAATCAGATTTTCAAGAAAAATAATACATCCTACGGAATAATACAAGCTTCCGACAAGTATCTGTCATCCTCGCAAGTCTTTGACTTTGCCGTAGATTGCACGTAATACTCCAACCGTACTTATAACCACTTGGCTTTTTTCTGCTTTCATAGACTGTCGTCTTAGCAATTCATCCATTACCGTTAGACGAACTTTTACTTGTTATTTTGTTCGCCTAATATAGTATTAGATGAACATATCTTACAAAAAAATACGCCTATGCGGAAAAATATGTATAAAATTCGCAGAAAAATTCATTTTACAACAAATTTTTACCCCGAAAATATTGACTTTTAACGGAATCTGTGATATGCTCACTAGTAACAATTCGTCTATTACTATATTAGGCGAAACAACGATTTTGCTCCGAATTGGGGCGTTTTTTATTTTCAGAGGGCTTTTCCTATTCTGTTCATCATTTCTTTTTTGTGTTCCATCAAGCTATGCACGTAAAGGTTTAGTGTTATCGTGGGGTTTTTGTGTCCGAGAATTTCGGAGAGTGTTTTCACATCCATTCCGCACTCAATCGCTCTCGTTGCAAAGGTGTGTCGCAAGGCGTGAAAGCCCTTGTGTTCCACTCCCGCATTTTTGAGGAGCAGTTCAAAGCTGCGCTGATAGGAGCGAGTGGATACGGGATTGCCTTTATCCGATACGATCCAAACAGATGTCGCCCTTTGCTTATGCTTTTTGAGCAAGGGTAGCATCTGCTTTGGCAATGGAATTACACGCCTTGACGTGTTTGTTTTCGGTGTATCAACAATTCGTTTTTCACCGCTACCGCTTTTGTTGTCCCGACTACTTTTGTTTATCGAAAGCAATCCTTTCTCAAAATCCACGTCGCTCCATTCGAGTGCCAAAAGCTCTCCGATCCTAAGTCCCGTGTAAAGGCAAAGCAGAATACCGAACATTTTGGGCTTGTTATGTTCCAATACTCTCTGCTCTATTCGCTTTTGCTCAATGACCGAAAAGCACTCTACCCCCTTTTCCTCCTTTTTGGGACGCTTGATTTTATCGGTTGGATCAAGCTCCGCTTCTCCCACATTCTGCGCCGTTTTGAACGAGCCTTGCAAAACGGTGATAATGGTATTTACCGTATTGGAAGCAAGTCCCATGCCCGTTACCTTGTTTCCGCTTTGGATCAACTCGGACACATACCGTTGGAGTTCCATCGTCGTTATTTCAGATAGTTCTCTCTCTCCGATATGCGGTATGATATGAGCTTCCGACAAGTATCGGTAATGCTCATAAGTCTTTGACTTTGCCGTAGGCTGCACGTAATGCTCCAACCATACGTATAACCAATCTTTATATTTCATCTTTATAAAATCTCCTTTCCATTAAATTATCCTCCAAGTGCTGAACAGATACGCCCGTTTCGGAAAAAACCTTTATAATATTTTACATCTAAATCTTTTCAAATAAAAAAACGCCCAAGCAATTTGTTTATTATGCCATATATAAAAATGAAGCACGAGTGTCGGTGACTTTCCCCATCGTCACACACTTGAAACGGGTGGTCGGAAAAATCATCAATAGCACTTATGGAAATGATAACAACTCTTTCTTTATCATCCAATTTAATCACCTCCTTTTCCAAAAGAAAAAGCCGACCTTATTTCTACCTTCGTAGTGATAAAGTCGGCTTTCGCTTCATTATTTATATTGCTATTTGTTTTCAAGAGTGTCAAGCAGCTTCAGTATGAGATTTTAAAGTCTGCCACATCCTGCCTTGCTCTCTTTGCTTCTTGCGATGCTCATTGAGGGCGTTAATGGCTACTCTCAATTCATAGCTTGTCAGCTTCACTCTATGTACCTTTTTTCGACCTTTTTCATCATAAGCTATTGACAACACCTTTCATTTATATTATATGTATTATAATATAGGCACGATAAATTGTCAAACATCCCCTTGTGGCTTGCTCAATTAAGCGAAATTTAGGCTGTGGCAAAATGCGACAGCCCTTTCATTAAAAAATATTTTTTAAAAAATGCAAAAAAGCTCTTGATTTTTCAAAACACTTGTGATATAATACATAGGTCTGAGTTACAGACCTCTTGAATAATCAAATATTTTTGGAGAAGTCGCCTAGTTGGTCGAGGGCGCACGATTGGAAATCGTGTAACCTGTAACAGGGTTCGAGAGTTCGAATCTCTCCTTCTCCGCCAGCGCAAAAAGCCTTGCAATTCCTTAATTTTAAAAGGATTGCAAGGCTTTTTTCTATCATTTTAAAACCCCTTTTATTCCGTTTTTTTACCCTTTTTTAGCCTACAAAATGATGTCAAAATGATGTATTGATCGTGTAAAACTAAAAATTTATGTATTAAATATACCTGACCTTATCCATTCATAAAAATTTTAGTCCAATCATAAAGCATTATCATACCGTAATGATTCTTGTGTTAAATTTAACGCCTGTTTTTATCGTCAAACTGTTGACAATAATATATATTTATGGTAGAATTCTTTAGAGATAGTATTTTATTTTTAAGTACGTAAAATACCATAAATTCAGAGAGGATATTGTTATGAAAAAAGCTGCTTTTGTTGGATTTGGTGAAGTAAACACACCTATCGACATCATTATCAAAAAGTGCGAGAATGCCGCAAAGGATCTCGAGGCTCAGGGCGTTGAGCTTATCAAGGTCTACCCCGTTACCGATGATTACGAGGAGAAGGATATCAAGAAGGCCGTTGCCGCTCTCAAGGGTCAGGATTTTGACTGCTTGGTGGTCTGCATCGCAGGTTGGATCCCTACTCACGCAGTTGTAAAGGTTACAGAGCATTTCAGAGAAAAGCCCATCGTTCTTTGGGGTCTGTGCGGTTGGATCGAATCCGACGGCAGACTCGTTACAACCGCAGATCAGGCAGGTACTTCCGCTATACGCAAGACTTTCTTTGATCTTGGTTACACCTTCAAATATGTATACGATATAATCGGCAAGCCCTCGGGCGCTGCTAAGGTCGCTCAGTACATCACAGCCGCAAGCGCTGCCGCTAAGCTCCGCCACTCCAGAACAGGTATGGCAGGTTACCGCGATATGAACCTTTACGGAACTCAGTGCGACGGCCCTTCCCTCAAGAGAGTTGTCGGAACAGAGATCGAGACCTTTGAGATGCTTGAGCTTGAGCAGCGTTACAACAAGGTAACAGCTGAGGAAAAGCAGGAAGTTATAGACAACTGTATGCTGTCTAAGTGGAAGTTCCTCAAAGAGCCCAAGAGAGAGAGCCTTGAGATGGCTGCAGGATATTACCTCGCTGCTAAGGCTATCTGCGACGAGCGCGGATATGAGGCTATATCCCTTAAGGACGTTGACGGAATGAAGAAGCTCTGCGGCTTCCCCCCTGCCCCCATCTTTATGCTCCTTGCTGACGAGGCAGGTCTTGCTACCATTCCCGAGAATGACTGTCTTGGCAATGTGACACAGCTTATGATAAGATACCTCACAGGTCAGGCTGCTCACTACCTTGAGTTCTATGAGTTCTTCGAGAACAGTGTTCTCGCGGGTGTTCCCGACTATGTTCCCGCGGCAGTTGTTGACGGTGAGGTCACCGTTATGCCCGCAGCTTTTGGAGAGCTTTCAGAGGGTATACTCAACGTAAGTAAGGTAAAGGGCGGAAAGCTCACTATGTGCCGTCTTGTCGCTATCGATGGCGAATACTACATGCATATGGTAGACGGCTTTGGAAAGACTCCTCAGAAGTGGGAGGAGGCAGGTTGGACTCAGCCCGCTCCCCAGCTTCCCGGACTTGAGGTAGAGCTTGAGGACGTAGAGGACTTCGCACAAAACATAATGTGTCAGCACTACATAATCTGCTACGGTGAGAACAGGGCTCTTATCGAGGATCTCTGCGATATACTTGGCATTGAGGTCATCTGACGGAGGACTTGACCGAACATTTTACTGTGTTTTAAATCATCATGAAAGTTCGAGTTTTAACGATGGACGATAACTTGGTTGTTTGTGGTCTTACTGTTAGCCTTGGCTATAGTCTTGTCGTCAATAGAAACGCCTATATGGAATCATTTTAAAGAAGACGCAAACGAAGGCGAATAATAATCTGAACTTTTAACAAAAAGGAGACAAACTATTATGAAAAATGTAAAAATAGGTTGGGGCGAGGTAAGCCTTGTTCCCGAAGGAAGAAAGATCAACCTTGCGGGTCAGTTCTATGAAAGAATAACCGATCAGGTAGAAACACCCATTTCTGTTACCGCTTTGGCTATTGAGTGCGGTGACGAGCAGGCTATCTTCTGCTCTTGTGACCTTGTTTCAGTAAGCCGCAAACTCCTTGCAGCTGTAAGAGAGCGTCTTTCGGCTATTCCTAACTTCCCAACAGACAAGGTAATGATAAGTGCCATTCATACACATACATCGATAACCTACCCCGATCGCGGTGATACTCTCGAGTCTACTCTTACCGTACTTTCCGACTTGATGCCCGATGTAAAATATGAATCTCTCGCTCCTTACGATGGCGATGATCTTCTTACCGGCGCAGAGGCTTTTGATTTTGTGGCTGACAGAGTCGCGAAAGCTGCCCAGACAGCTTGGGAGAATCGTGCCGAGGGAATGTATGCTACAGGCTTTGGACGCGCGGCTGTTGGTATGTGCAGAAGAGTTTGCTACAGTGACGGCTCGGCAAAGATGTGGGGTGACACCAACACAGCTAACTTCACAGAGCTTGAGGGCGGAAACGACAGTGGCATAGAGCTTCTCTTCACTTTCACTCCCGATAAAAAGCTTACAGGTGTTATAGCTAACGTTGCCTGCCCTGCTCAGGTACTTGAGCATAGAAGCTTCATATCTTCCGACTATTTCGGAAAGGTCAAGGGTATGCTTCGCGAAAAGTTTGGTGACGATATATTCCTTCTTAGCGTATGCTCACCCGCAGGCGACCAGTGTCCCCGTGATATGGTAAGATGGGTAGACCCCGAAACTCCTATCGATGACCCCAACATCGTCCGTGAAAAGGCAAGCAATCATAAGGCTGATCCCTCTATGTTTGACCTTAAGGGCTGTACCCTGATCGCTAGAAGAATAACTAACGAAATACTTTACGCATATGAGGAGATCGAGGAATACGTAAGCGAGACAGAGTTCAAGCATAAGGTGATCTCACTTGACGTTCCGCTCCGCCGAGTTACCCCTGAAGAAGCAGAAAACGCGCTCAAGGCTATTACAGACTTTGCAAAAGAGAATGCGGGCAAGTCTATAACCTTCAAGGAAAACGCAAGAATGCACATTCACGCGGGAACACTCGCAAGAAGCAAGACTCAGGAGAAAATGGATCTTGTCAACATAGAGTTCCATGTATTGCGTCTCGGTGATATAGCTTTCGCTACCAACCCCTATGAGCTTTTCCTTGATTACGGAAATCAGATCCGCGCAAGAAGCAAGGCTTCTCAGACCTTCCTCATTCAGCTCTCTTGCGGAGACTTCGGATACCTTCCCACAAAGAAGGCTGAGGCAGGAAGCCACTACTCGGCTTATGTTTCCAGCGGAGTTTCAGGACATGAAGGCGGAGATCTTCTTGTTCGCAAGACTCTCTCTGAGATAAACGAGATGTTTAAATAATCTTATATATAAAAAATCGCTTATGGCATCTGCCATAAGCGATTTTTATTATATATCCGCGTCCTTGATATATTCTGTTCCGTGCTCGGCAATAAACTGCTTACGCGCGGTAAGGTTGTCTCCAAGCAGGGTGTCGAATATCTCCTCGGTCTTAGCGGCATCCGTGGGGGTTACCGCTATAAGACGTCGTGTGGCGGGATTCATAGTCGTCTGCCACATCATTTCGGGCTCGTTTTCGCCAAGTCCCTTTGAGCGCTGAAGGGTATATTTCTGACCCGCGAGCTTTTTAAGTATATCTGCCTTTTCAAATTCGTTATAGGCGAAGTATATCTTGTCCTTTGCTGTTATCTCAAAGAGGGGCGACTCAGCGATAAACACTCTCGACTCCTTGAGAAGCGTGGGGAGCAAACGGTAGAACAAGGTCAAAAGAAGGGTTCTTATCTGGAATCCGTCCTCATCGGCATCGGTACATATAATTATCTTTGACCAACGCAGGGCGTTTATATCAAATTGGTTGAAATCGCCCTTTATTTTGCCGTTTATCTCAACTCCGCAGCCTATAACACGCAAAAGATCGGTGATTATCTCACTCTTGAATATCTTTTCGTAGCTGCTCTTCATACAGTTGAGCGTCTTTCCTCTGACGGGAATTATCGCCTGAAAATCGGCGTTTCTTCCAAGCTTACAAGAGGTCAGCGCCGAATCTCCCTCAACTATATAAAGCTCACGGACCTCGGGGTCTTTGGAACGGCAGTTTACGAACTTTTCAACCTTATTGGCGATATCTATAGAGCCTGTAAGCTTTTTCTTTATATTGAGTCTGGTTGCCTCGGCATTTTCACGGCTTCTCTTATTCACGAGCACCTGATTTGCGAGTATCTCTGCCGCTGTGGGATTTTCCACAAAGTATATCTCAAGATTTTTCTTGAGAAAATCGGTCATCGCTTCGTATATAAAGGTATTTGTGATAGCCTTTTTGGTCTGGTTCTCATAAGAGGTCATGGTTGAAAAACTGTTGATGACCAACGCCAGACAATCGGATATATCCGAGAAGGTTATCTTTGATTCGTTCTTATTATACTTCCCTGCCGTTTTCAAATATTTATCAACAACATAGACGAAGGCCACCTTAACAGCCTTGTCGGGCGCGCCGCCGTGCTCAAGGAAGCTGGAGTTGTGATAATATTCAAGCGCGTTTACGGTGTTTGAAACGCAGAAAGAAAAATCCGCCTTTACTTTATATTCGTCCTTATCCTCTCGGTCGCGTCCCTGTGTCTCCATATGCCACAGCACGGGAGCTGTCATAGCGGTATCTCCGACCATCTCGGAGATGTAATCTATTATTCCGTTTTCATAAACGAACTTCTGCTCACTGAATTTGCCCTTTTCGGTCTCTATCCTCAAAACAAAGCTGATACCCGGGTTTACCACAGACTGTCTGCGCATCGTTTCAACGAAGAATTCGCTGGGAATGCTTATATCTGTAAAGACCTCAAGGTCGGGCTTCCAATGTACCACCGTACCCGTTCTTCTCTCGTTCTTCTCAAGGGAACGTGTAAGCAGCTCGCTAGCGGGCTCACCCTTTTTAAAGCTTATCTTATATTCATTCGTTCCGTCGTATGAAAATACGTCCATAAATTCCGAGCTGTACTGGGTAGCGCACGCGCCGAGGCCGTTAAGTCCGAGCGAATATTCGTATGCCGAACCGCCCTTGTTGTTATCATACTTACCGCCCGCGTAAAGCTCACAGTATATAAGATCCCAGTTCCAACGTCCCTCAGCCTCGTTGTATCCGAGCGGGACTCCGCGTCCGTGGTCGTCAACACATATCGAGTTGTCAAGATATGCTGTTACCTTTATCTCCGAGCCGTTACCCTCTCTTGCTTCGTCCACCGAGTTTGAGAGTATCTCAAAGAAGGAATGCTCACAGCC
>JAZSDT010000023.1:0-23111 GCA_045531285.1 Eubacteriales bacterium | reverse complement strand
TATATCGGCTATATATTTTTTTGCATATCGGTATTCATTAATCGTATATATTATGTACAAATGTACAAAAAATTTCCGTCTGCCGAAGCAAACGGAAAATTTTTGCTTTATATCAACGTTTTGTCATTGTCGAGTCGGTATTAAAATACCTCGTATTCAAACTCTCTGTTTTCACCGCAGCCAACTCTTGTCGCATATATCTTGTGAGCGTTTTTGTCAACTGTAAAGATGTCGAACGCCTGCTCTGTGTCGGTTCCCTTCACGTGTGTGTAGGGCGAATCGGCAGAGTTGTGTATGGAGTCGTTGAGAGTTGCGGTTGACAGCATACCGTCGCAGTATTTTGCCACGTCCGCATGGGTGTGACCGCCAACCCAGATTGCGAAGTTACCGCCCTTGCCTGTAAAGTCAACGGCAACGTGAGCGTTGTAGAAGGGACGGTTTTCGTCAACGTTCTTCATTTCAAAGCTTGTGTGACGGCGGAAGGCATCTATGATTCCCAGTGCCATTGCCGCATTGGGAAAACGTGTGTAAACAGGCTCGTGAGAGCATACCACGACCGTCCACTCAGTGTCGGGCACGTCAAGGGCTACGTGTGCCAGCCAGTCGAGCTGCTCCTGCATAAGACCTGCAGTTCTGAAGGCGTCGCAGAGAGGAAGTCTGTTTTCGCCAAGCTCGTCTGTCCATTTTATGTGGGTGTTGAGAGCGATGTAACGCATCTTGTGAAGCTTGTCATCTGCATAACAGTAGGTTCCCTCAGGACCGAATACACGGTTCTTGTACTGGGCTGACGCTCTGAAATAATATTCGTACATCTCGTCTGTGGTGAGGGATTCCATATAGTAGTTGGGTACAGGGAGTGTGGAGTATGCCGCATCGTGATTTCCTGCAACCATAAGACATTTGTGCTCAATATCCTTGAATGCCTCTGTGTACTCGTTAAGCTCACGTGCCAGTGACGAAGCAGGGCATACACCCGAGCCGCACACAATGTCGCCTCCTGTGAAGAAGTAAGGAATAGAACAGTCGGTGAGCACCTTTTCAAGTATTGCCGCAGAATGCTTTTCGTTGGGTGCCCAGTGAAGGTCTGTGATGAGACCGAAGCTGGAGCAGTTTCTGCCTGCCTGCACCTGACGGTCGTGTATTTCCTTTATTTTCTTTTCCAAATGCTCATTCCAGTATTCTGGGATGAACTGCTTTTCGTTTTTTACAACAGGGTCGAAGATTTCCTTTGGTGAATGACATATGGGACATTCTTCGGGAGGATTGTCCTCGGAAGTGAGATAAAAGCATTTAGTACAGTAAAACTTATCCATTTTAAAATACCTCGTATTCAAATTCACGGTCCTCGCCACAGCCTATTCTGGTGACGTAGACCTTATGGTTCTTTTTGTCAACGGTAAGCACGTCGAACGCCTGCTCTGTAATTGTTTGTGCAACGTGCTCGAAGGGTGAGCTTTTTGAATTGTGTGTGCAGTCGCAGTTGACCGTCATGGTTTGTATTCCGTCAAAATCCTTTAAAATTGCGTAATGCGCGTGTCCGCCTACCCATACGATGAAGTTTCCGCCTCTTCCCGTGAAGTCGCAGGAAAGACAAACGTTGCACCACGGTGTGTCCTCGTAGAGCTTGGTTATCTCATAGCGCTTGTGTCGTCGGAACGCATCGATAATACCCATTGCCACGTCATAATTCTTTGGCGCAAGTCCTGTTTCGGCAGGCACCTCGTGAGTGCAAAGGATAACCGACCAATCGGTTGCCGGAACGTCGAGAGCTGTGTGGGCAAGCCACTGAAGCTCCTCTTGCATCAGCGAGATATTAGCCTTGTGATAAACAGGCGTACCGTCCTCTTTGTTTTCGTCGGAGGGAACTATGTGGGTGTCCAGAATGATATATCTCATTTTGTAAACCGGCAGGTCTACGTAATAGTATGTTCCCGTAGGGCCGAAAACACGGTCGGGATACTGAGCCATTACTCTGTAGCAATAGTTGTACACCTCAGAGGCGCTGATACATTGAGCATAGTATTTGGGCGCCTGGAAGGTGGAGTAACAGGTGTCGTGATTTCCCTGGGTCACCAGTCTTTTGTGCTGGATTCGCGAAAAGAGCTTCTGAGTTCTTATCAGGTCGTTGATGATGTTAACGGGAGGACAGATGCCTGCGCCCGATACAATGTCACCCGCATCAAAGTAATAAGGAATGGCACAGTCGGTGAGCACCTTTTCCATAAGAGCCGCCGAATGATGACGGTTGATTGCCCAGTGTATGTCGGATATGAGTCCGACACTTGTGCCGTTGCGTCCTGCTTTTATTTGATTCTCGCGTATTTTTGCAATCTTTTCTTCAAGATGCTCGTTCCAGTATTCAGGGATGCTCGTGGCAAGCTCGTATATTTCCTTGTCTGTCATTTAAAACACCTCGTATTCAAATTCACGGTCCTCGCCGTATCCGATTCTTGTGGCGTAAACCTTGTGACGCTTTCTGTCGATGGTGAGTATGTCGAACAGCTGTTCACTTATCTCACCCTTGGCTCTTTGTGCCGTCTGTGCACAGTCCTGAGCGATGGCAACACACTTGATGCCGTCAATATCAAGTATAAGGTCCTTGTGCCAGTGACCGCCTACCCAGGCAATGAACTCTCCGCCTTTGCCGCTGTAGTCCACGCTGACGGTGACACCGTCCCTTGACGTGTAGGGCTTATGCTTTTTGAAGGCATCTATTATGCCGAGAATGGTCTTTGACTGAGGAACTGCACCAAGGTCTGAGTTTGCGGGGCAAACGTGTGTGCACAGCATAACGCCCCAATCGCTTGAGGGTACGTCGAGGGCAACCTTTGCAAACCAATCCAGCTGAACCTTGTTCATGGCGTAGTTGTTCAAAACCACGTATCTCATCTTGTGGTTTACGTCATCCGCATAGTAATAAGCACCGGTAGCACCGAATACTCTGTCGGGATAGAGCGACTGGAATCTGAAGTAGTATTCGTAAAGCTGTTCCCACGACAGCAGCTGTCCGTAGGGCTTGTCATCGTAGTCCGAATAGCAATTATCGTGATTGCCCAATGCTAAAAGACACTTTTTCTCACTCTCTTTAAAGAGACGTCTTGTGTCGTCAAGGTCATTGTAAAGGCTTTCCTTGGGACATACGTAGTAAGCCGATACAACGTCACCTGCATTGAAATAGTAGGGAATAGCGCATTCGGTGAGCACCTTGTTCATAAGCGCGGCGGAATGGGTAAAGTTCATTATGAAGTGAGTGTCCGAAATGAGACCTACACTGGTACCCGTTCTGCCTGCAAGGATCTGCTTTTCGTGAATCTTCTCTATTTTTTCTTTTACGTGCTCCCGGTAAAAGCCCGCAACGTTTCTGCCAAGCTCGTAATAGCCCTTCTCGTCAATGAAGCGCCAGTTTTCAGGGGGATTTCCGCACTTGGGACATTGGCAGGGCGGAGCTGTCATATAAAAGCAATTGGTACAGTAGTACCTGTCCATTCGCTTAAACATTAAAATACCTCGTATTCAAATTCACGGTCGTTTCCTGCACCGATTCTTGTAACGTAAAGCTTATGATTATGCTTGTCTATCGTATAGATGTCGAACGCCTGCTCGTTGGTGGTTCCCGCCTCGTGAGGAGTGGGATTTTTGTCGGAGTTATGCATACCGTCGTTGAGGGTAGCAACCGAAAGAATGCCGTCGAGCACCAGGTCACAGTCGTAATGCGTGTGACCGCCTACCCATACTGCAAAGTTTCCGCCCTTGCCCGTATAGTCAACGGATATTCTGGTGCTGTAGTGCGCCTGCTGTCCCTCGTAAAGCTCTTCACCTTCAAACTTGGTGTGCTTCTTGAAGGCGTTGATGATGTTCATCAGCATGCCGTAGTTGGGCACTTCGTTGCGGTTGTCCTTGGAGTAGCACATAGGCTCGTGTGTGCAAAGCACCACAGTCCAGTCGGTAGCGGGTACGTCAAGGGCTACGTTTGCAAACCAATTGAGCTGTGTCTGGAGAATACCCGTACCTGAAGCACGGAACTTGTGGTATACGGGGCGTCCCTCTTCCTTGACGGAATCATCGGGAATATCGTGGGTGTCAAGCACTACAAGTCTTGTCTTGTGAAGCTTGTCGTCAACGTAGTAATATGTACCGTTCTCACCGAATACTCTGTCGTGGTACTGTGACTGATGTCTGAAATAGTACTCATAAAACTCCGAAAGCGAAATATTCTGAGCATAGTAGTCGGGAGCTTCAAAGGTGGAGTATACTGCATCGTGGTTGCCTTCGGCAATAAGGCACTTGCTCTCTATTCTTGCAAAGAGCTTTCTGTAGTCGATAAATTCTGCAATATTCGCCTCAGGCTTACAGATTCCCTGACCTGAGAAAAGGTCGCCCGCATTGAAGAAGTATGGGATAGAACAGTCTGTGAGTATCTTCTCCATAAGTGCGGCTGTGTGCATCTGATTTGTGCGCCAATGTATATCCGACACGATACCGAAGCTCATTGAGTCGGGACCTGCCTTTATCTGATTTTCGTGTATCTGTTTTATCTTTTCTTCAAGATACTCCTGCCAGTATTCAGGTATAGTTGTTGCCAGCTCGTGAAGTTTTGCTGCGTCCATAATAACACCTCTCGTTTTCGGTACTTGTGACCGTATTATCTTAGTCAACTATAGCACATTCACAATTCTTTGTCAATAAAGTAGTTGACTTTTTCATATTTACATTATAAAATATATAGTAACATATTACAAAGAAGGCGGGTTAAATTTATGAACAATTCAGATATAAAGGAACGTTCCCTTGAATGCCACGAAAAATGGCAGGGAAAAATAGAGGTAGTATCAAGAGTAAAGGTTCAAACATCTGAGGATCTCTCACTTGCTTATACACCCGGCGTAGCACAGCCTTGCCTTGAAATACAAAAGGATTACGAAAAGTCATTCACTCTGACGCGCCGCTCCAACCTGGTTGCCGTTATCACAGACGGTACGGCGGTACTGGGACTGGGGGATATCGGTCCTGAGGCAGGAATGCCCGTTATGGAGGGTAAGTGTGCTCTCTTCAAGGAATTTGCCGATATAGATGCATTCCCCATCTGCGTGCGTACCAAGGATGTGGATGAGCTTGTAAAAACCATATATAATATCTCGGGAAGCTTTGGCGGAATCAATCTTGAGGACATTGCCGCTCCCCGATGCTTCGAGGTGGAAAAGAGACTTAAGGAAATATGCGATATTCCCGTTTTCCATGACGACCAGCACGGTACGGCAGTAGTTGTTGCCGCCGCACTTATCAATGCTGTGAAGGTTGTAAACAAGAGCATTGATTCGGTGAAATGCGTTATCAACGGTGCAGGCTCGGCAGGTATTGCAATTGCCAAGCACCTTATGAGAATAGGCGTTCAGAACATCACCATGTGCGACAAGAACGGCATTATCTGTCAGGGAGATGAGGGACTCAATTCCGCTCACGCAGAAATCAGCCTTATCACAAATAAAGCCAAGCTTCACGGCTCTCTTGCCGACGCTCTCAAGGGTGCCGACGTGTTCATCGGTGTGTCGGCAGGCAATATCGTCTCAAAGGAAATGGTAGCGTCCATGAACAGCGGTGCAATCGTATTCCCCATGGCTAATCCCGTTCCGGAAATTGCTCCCGACCTGGCACTTGAAGCAGGAGCCGTTGTAGTAGGTACAGGAAGGTCGGACTATAAGAATCAGATAAACAACGTGCTTGCCTTCCCCGGTATCTTCAAGGGTGCTCTGGCGATTAAGGCTACACAGATAAACGACGAAATGAAGGTTGCCGCAAGCCGTGCAATAGCTTCGCTTGTGAGCGACGAGGAGCTTTCTCCCGACTACATTATGCCTCTTGCTTTTGATAAGAGAATCGCCCCTGCCGTTGCCGATGCCGTTGCAAAGGCGGCACTTGAAACAAATTGTGTCAGAAAGGAACGCTCTTAATTGAAAAAGCTACTTTTTATTGTAAATCCCATTGCAGGCAAAATGAAGATCGTCAAGGACATTGCCGAAATAGACAAGGCATTTTACCGCGGCGGCTACGATTGTGATATCTACCTCACAAACAAAAGGGGAGATGCAACCGATAAGGTAATAAGCTCGGGTGCGAACTACGATGTCATCGTCTGCGGAGGCGGTGACGGTACCTATAACGAGTTGATTACGGGTATGCTCAGGGCGGGCTTAAAGATTCCCGTGGGCTATATTCCCGCAGGCACTACCAACGACTTTGCATCCACTCTGGAGCTGTCTCAGAATCCTGTAAATGCGGCATCCAATATCGTATCGGGCAAGACCAGAAAGCTTGACGTTGGAAAGTTTGACGACCTGTATTTTTCGTATATTGCATCATTTGGAGCATTTACGGGTGCTTCGTACTCCACTCCTCAGCAGACGAAAAACGTACTGGGACACTCGGCATACGTGCTCAGCGGTATGTCCGACCTCTCTTCCATCAAGCCCTACCACGTTCGTCTCGAAGCCAACGGCAAGGTGTATGAGGACGACTACCTGTTCGGTGCTATCAGCAATTCTACCTCCATTGCAGGACTTATCAAGCTTGACTCTAAGCTTGTAAATCTGTCCGACGGAGAGTTTGAAATACTTCTCATTCGTATGCCAAAGCTTCTTTTGGACGTACCGAAAATTCTTTACGCTCTGTCTGTGGGCGACTATTCCGAGGAGCATATAACCTTCTTACACGCACCCACAGTCAAGGTAAAGACAAGGGGAGCTCTGGATTGGTCTCTTGACGGAGAGCACGCCCCAAGTAACGGCGAGATAACTCTGCAAAATATTCACGGAGCAATTGACCTGATATTATGAAGGAATATATAAACGAAGTTTTTACACTGGAGGACAGCGACCTGACACTGCCCGACAGAAGCAGGGTGACCAATAAGGGCGACTGCGGAAGACTGCTGGTTGCAGGCGGAGGCGTGGGAATGGCGGGAGCGCCGTCCTTTTCAGCCGAGGCGGCATACAGAAGCGGCACAGGGCTTGTGGAGGTGCTGACACACAGGGACAACAGGATCCCCTTGCAGATACTTATTCCCGAAGCCGTAGTTTCCTTTTGGGACGAATTTGATACAAGGCGGCTTGGCTCGTATTCAGCTGCAGTGATAGGCGTGGGTATGGGAAAGGGCAGTGAGGCAAGAGGATTGCTCTGCCGTCTTTTGTCATCCTTGAAATGTCCCACTGTGGTGGATGCCGATGCTCTCAATATAATCTCGGACACACCTGAGCTTTTGGAAACGTTGGGTGCTCATACGGTGCTGACTCCTCACGTTATGGAGTTTTCAAGGCTGACGGGCAATAGCGTGGACCAAATAAAAAAAGACCCCTTGGGTCTTGCAAAAGCCTTTTGCCAAAAATATAAAACCAATCTTGTACTAAAGGATAAAATATCATTTACCGTTCTTTTTGACGGTACAGCAATTGCCAATACCACGGGAGACTCCACACTTTCAAAGGGAGGCTCGGGCGACGTACTGGCAGGGCTGATAGGCTCGCTTCTGGCACAGGGTATGCCTATGGAAAGGGCAGTTCCCGGCGCTGTGTATATACACGGCAGGGCAGGCGAGAGTGCAGGTGAGCGCCTTGGACAGCGCGGCGCACTTGCCCGTGACGTAATTGGCGAAATACCTAAGGTAATAAAAGAATACTGAACTAAAGAAAGTCATCATACGGTGACTTTCTTTTTCATATTATATCGTATGGAGATATGATATGAAAAAAATAAAACGCTTTTTCTTTAACGCTTCACTAATGGTACTTACCACGGTTTTTTTGAGAATACTGTCCCTTTGGTTTTCCGTATGGCTGTCAAGGACTGTGGGAGAGGAGGGCTTGGGACTTTATTCCCTTACCAGCTCGGTGTACCGTCTGGGTATAACGCTGTCCTCGGCAGGTATAGGCTTTGCCGCCACCAGAATAATTGCCGAGGAAATCGAAAAGAAAAACCCGCGTGAAGCCGCACGCGCCGCCGAACGCTGTCTTTTGACCTCTCTTGCCTTCGGCAGTATTATCGCAATTGCCTTTTTTATCTTTGCGGAACCTATTTCAAGAGTGTTTCTCGGTGACGTGAGAACGGCTGTGTCCATACGTATGATGGCACTGAGCTTTCCCTTTATAGTGATGTCGGGAATTATCAATGCATATTTTACAGCCGTGGGAAGAATGTCGGGAAGTGCACTGCCGTTGGTTATTGACCAGCTTGTGCGTATGGGCGTTACCTACGTGATGCTCCTTGGCTTTGACAAAAACAACCTTGAATACGCCTGTCTTTCACTAATTGTAGGAGGTATATTTGCCGAGGTTATCTCCTTTGCGCTCAGCTACTTTTTTTACAGCCTTGACAGAAAGAGGCTGTACGTGGGAGTACATACCAGGACACGTCTTTCAAGCCGTGTTTCCTCCATTGCTATGCCTGTGGCTGTAAGCTCGGTTATCAGAACGGGACTCCATTCAATAGAGCATATGATGATACCTTCGGGACTAAGGAAGAGGGGAGTCAACTCCTCTCGTGCACTTGGGCTTTACGGCATGATAACCGGTATGGTATTTCCCGTCATAATGTTCCCCTCCGCTTTTCTTTATGCCGCCTCCGACCTGCTCATCCCCGAGTTTTCGGCTTGTAACGCCTCGGGTGATACACAACGTCTGAAAAGACTCACGTCAAAGGTGATGCAGCTCACCTCGTATTTTGCCGTAGGTGTTTCGGGCATAATATTCGGCTTTGCCGATGAGATAGGAAGCGTCTTTTACAACAGCCTAGAGTGTGCACTGTATATAAAAATATTGGCGCCGCTCATTGTCTTTATGCTATACGACCACCTTGCCGATGCTATTTTAAAGGGGCTTGGCGAACAGGTGAGCGTGGTGAAATACAATATTGTGGATTCGGTATCAAGTGTGCTTTTGGTGTGGATATTGGTGCCTATGTTTGGCTTGGGAGGATACGTGTTTGTGGTGTGGTTTGGAGAGGTGCTGAACTGTATTATGTCATCCTCAAAGCTTGCAAAACGTACAGCCACTCCCATACGCTTCGTAACGTGGTTCGCACTGCCCACAACGTCGGTTGTTGCGTCGGTTATAATTACAAGAAGGGTACTTGCCTTTCTCCACGGCGCAGTGGCGCAGACGTTGACAGGGCTGATAGTCGCCTTCGTAATATCCTCACTCATATATCTTTTACTGCTCCGCATCCTCAGATGCGTTACCCTGAACGATTATAAGCTTTTGAAAAAAGCATTTTCCAATTGACATTTTTTACGGTGTAGTGTAGAATGAAGGTGACAAAAAATTCTTGGCGAGAGGTGATGTTATGGACAGAAAAAGCACGGATAGAAGAATAAGAGTAGCCCTTGCAATTATATATTTGTTGATTATTTTGACAGAGGTAATTCTCATTGCAATCGGCAATTCTCACAACCAAATGGAGCTGCTCACCGTTTCGTTCAGCTTTCCGCAACTGATAGGTATTGTTTTGATTATGGATATACCGCTGTTTGTATCTATTGCTATAGCAATAAATGCAATAAAAGAAATCGCCTATCATCTCAAATCGCACGAAAAGGGAAATACACTTCTCAAGCTTTCCTCAACCTCCGGGGTGCTTTTGATCATCACCGTAATGCTGTTTGTTGCAACCTGTAATACGGTGACGGCAGTGCTGAGCGATGCTCTCTACCTGCTTACCTTGGTCTTTGCACTTTCCACGGTTGTAGTGTTTGCCGTCTATTTAATACAAAATAAAAAGCTCGGATAAAGGCGACTTCTCATAAGGAAGTTTGATTTCTACTTGTAGGGACAGGCGTCCTCGACTGTCCTAAAAAGCATAATTGCAACGCAGAAGACAAAGATTAACCCCGACAGATTTTTAAAACGTCTGTCGGGGATCTTTATATTAGATAAACTGAAATATGTTGAACTTTTATGACTTGGGGGATTTGTTATCAAGTTTCCAACCAAAAATAATTCCTAAGATGAACAAGACAAAAGAAGCGGGAATTATTAAAAACATTAACCACAAAAAAGCTACACCGTACAATGCGATACCACCCAAACATACTAAAACCGTAGCATCAATCACAATACATGGAAAAACCGCCTTATTAAATCTCTTGAATTTTAAAACAAAATAATAGAAATATGTTGCAGCCCCAAAAGACAATATAATTGGAATAAATAACAACATAGATTTTATTATTTCTTTTAGGCTTGGGGTGACATGTTCACCCGAATAGCCTTCACTTGTCAAACACATTGGATATACAAAAACGGCTATACAAAAAATAGCAGCTAAAATTAGAAAATAACAAAAAAATCCCAATAAATCTCTTTTTTGAATTTTATTCATTTTAATTCCTCAATATATTGTAATTTTTGATTAATTCGACTATTTGTTAAATGAAAATTTATCGTTCTGTTTTATCGCCAGTTTCGCCTTTGTATTACAAAGGCACAGGGCAAAGTCCATACCCCTAAAGATGCGCGAGCGCGTCCAAAGGCTCCCTTGTGCAAAGGGAGCTGTCGCGTTAGCGACTGAGGGATTGTTTCCTGCTATTTTAGGCTTTTTTGCAATCCCTCCGTTAGCCTTCGGCTGCCACCTCCCTTTACACAAGGGAGGCTTTTTGTTAGCCCCATTATAACACAAATCGGCAGAGAAAACAAGTTCTCTGCCGAAGTTTTGTGCCCGCCTATTTCTCCGCTAAGAATGCAGAGAGAACTCCGAGCTTTTTGTTTTATATTATTTTCGGCTACTAGCCTACTCTGCATTTAACAACAGATTTTGTTACGTCGGTGAGAACGTGAACTCCGTCCTGATTATAGACCTTCACGGTTACCACTACAAGACCGTTTTTTGCATTGCGTCTTGTTGTCTCCGTAACCTCCACAATACCTGTGAGCACGTCGTCGGCATAAACAGGCTTGTGCCATTCCATACTGGTTGAAAGACCTGCAATAAGCTCGTCGCCATATAGGTCGTGCTCAAGAAATTTGTTCCATACCGACATAAAAGACATAACACCGGGCGCAATCAAACGTCCGAATGGTGTCTTTTTTGCGTACTCCTCGTCGGTGTGGAGAGGGATATTGTCATAATTTCTGGCAAAATCCATCATCTTTTCTTTTTCTATTTTTACAGGCTCAAGTTCAATTCTGGTTCCTAATTTTATATCTTCAAAATACATGTTTAAATCCTTTGTGAAGCAAATATATCATATCACTGAATAACGGGGCACACCCGTTATTCTCACTTCCCCTTGCTGTCCTTGAGTGATACAATGCTGTTAAAGGTGTTATCCCACTTGGTATCACGGCAGAAGTATCCCATTCTTACGGCTTCATCTCTTTCGGAGAGAAGTTCACTTACAATTTCATCATAAGTATTACGGAGTTTCTCCGCATTTTTCTCATCTTTTATTGCTTTTATTTTGTTGGTTACTGCGGTAGCGGTTCCTTTAATAGCCAACTCGGTAAGAGATACACCCATCTCAACCAACGGCTGTGCATACATTGACTCCATAATGTAACCTTCTCTTCTGTATGTTATTTTTTGAAAACAAACAGGTACTCGTGAGCAATCAACAGGAAATTGAATTTCACGCTATTTGTTTTCCAATATCCTGTAGCTTTACAGTTATGCTGCTCCTTGATTATCAGTTCTTTCAACTTAAACCCTGTATCCTCAAAAACACGCATAACCTCAAAGGACATTGGAATCATGTGTCCTTTCTGGCGAGTATCTCCCATAAGAACAGCACAAAACTTGTCCTTCTTTAATACACGATAGCTTTCCTCAGCTACGGATTTCATTTCTTCAAGGAAGTCTTTGACTTTCAAATGAGATAAATCTTCCTCTATATCTTCGCTGTACTGAATAATATCGGCATACGGCGGATGGGTACAGATAAGGTCAATACTGTTATTCGGGACAAAATCCAAATGACGTGCATCACCTTTGTGTATATAAACCTTACCGTTAGCTCCCTCATGCTCAAAATCCACCTTTTCTCTGCAACGAGCAAGAGCGACATCATTCACGTCAACACCAATTATGTTGCGGCTGAGCAGCTTCGCTTCAACAAGCGTGGTGCCGCCCCCAGCGAACTGATCGAGAACTAAATCTCCCTCTTGGGAATATCTGAGCAGAATATTTCGTGGAATATATGGCGACCAATTTCCACGCCATTTTGCATCATGGGTAGCCCAATCGCCACGTTTAGGAAAGGACCAGTGCGTTGTCATTTCCAACTCAAAATCTTCCGGCTCCCATTTCGTGATTTTCTTAGCCATTATCTGAAAACCTCTGTGATAATGCCGTTCTCCAAATCCTTGATGCTATAGATGTGATCCATCACATCAAAGGTTTCTTCAAGGTTGTTACGGGCGCTTGTCCATCCCTTGCCGTCTGTAAACCAAACGAACGTAAAGCCGTTGATAGTATCAGTTTCCAATGCAAGCGTTTTATAGCTGCGGGCGGTTTCGTTGAGCTTACTGCCACCGCTACCATAGAAGTTTGTTTCAATGCCGTAAATCGTAGTAGGTGTTTTGACAACGAAATCAAAGCGTTTTTCCATTTTGCCTTGATTGGAGATGGCAGAAAGGTCAATGCCCCATTTCGCAGTAATCTGATGGATATACATTTCCTTGAAATAGGTCTTGTCCTTTACAAAACCGGCTTTCTTAATGAAGCTCTCAACCAAATCTTCCATCAAATGACCACCACGATTTTTACGACCGTTGGAATCAAGACCAGTTTCAACGCCCGTTGCATAGTCAACAAGGTTATTGATGATATGGTTTTCAAGCAAGTCAAATAGACCTGTATGTTCCATAAAATATGCGTAGTGTTCATAGTGAGCATGACTGTTAGGAGGATATTTCCCAAAATCAAACTGATACATATAACCGCCGTTTTCATCCTGGCAGTAAATTTCATTAGCTCTAACTGCAAGCAGCAGAGGAATGCATTTCAATGTTTCGGGATATTTCTTGATTAACGCCTTGAAATCCTCTTTGATATTTTTAGATCCAATAAGCGAGTTAAGGATATTAAGTTCAACCTTGATACCATCGACATTGCAATGGACTTTTTCAAAATCTATGTAGTATCCATAATCTGCAATGCTATCACGAAAGCCGGACAGCCAAGTGTTAAAATTTCTGTTTGCCATATTAACCCCTTCTTCCATCGAAACCTGCCGTTGATATGATTTTGAAAATATCTCGGTCAGATTCAAGCAGCTCTTCTATAATTTTTCCGAACATATACGCATCTGCTCGGTTTGTCTTTTCCTGTACTGCCAACAGTTCCATCAATACGTACAGAAATTCAACATCGTATTCGCCGAACGCATTGAGGTCAAAATACTGTTCAATGTCAATTTCTTCTTCGCCGTCCTCAATTAACGCTTTCAATGTATCATAGTCGTTGTTGGTGAGTGGAACACAAGTGTTCCAACAGTTCTGAATAGCTTCCAAATACTGCTTAGTAAGTGCTTCGTTCCCCTGCATTTTCATCAGAATATCAACAACCCAATGAATATGCTTCGGTGTACGAATCCGTTTTCCATCCTTCTTGTATTTGATTACAATGTCGAATTGAGACAAAGTTCCTTGAAAAACATAAATGATGTAATCGGTAAAGACAAATTCTATAATTGCCTGTTTTGTTCCATCTTCTATGCGTTGAGTTCCTTCCCTGATTTCCATAGTCATTCCCCTTAAAAATTCGATATAAGCAGTTCTTTGATTTTTCCTCTTGCCTCACTATTGCAGTTAATCATACGAGTGGCTTCAACACGCTTGATTTTGTGAGAGGAATAGATATTGTCAAAGAAGTCGTCCTCTGTATTTGAGTTCTTTGGATCGGAATTGCTGATGACAACCTTTGCCCCTTTTCTGTGCATATCATCAACGAACTTTGCAAGTTCAATCTGTTCGTCATCGTTAAACAGATTTTCCGTGTATGCGGTAAAACTCGCTGTGTCAGTAATGGGACGATACGGGGGGTCAAAATAAACAAAAGTGCTGTCATCAATAAAATCAGCAGATTCTCTGTAGTCTCCACAAACAATCGTTACGTTTTGGAGCTTTTCCGAAACGGCTCGCAGATTTTCTTCATCACAGATCATAGGATTCTTGTAAGAACCCATAGGAACATTGAACAAGCCTTTTTTATTCACTCGGAACAAACCGTTGAAACAGGTCTTGTTAAGGAAAATCATAAGTGCAGCCTTTTCAATATTGATGTCCTCATTTCCGTTTACTTTCAAGTCGTTGAAACGCTCTCTTTTTGCCAAATAGTATACTTTACGGTTATCTGTGTTCATCGGTACAAACTCATTTTGCATAACCATCAGCATATCAATAAGCTCATCAATATCATCTCTTATAATGCGATATGTGTTGATAAGCTCTGCGTTAATATCGCTGATATAAACAGCCTCAAGATCGTATTTGCTCAATATATCAAAAAGAACCGCACCACCGCCAACGAAAGGCTCGGCGTATTTAATGATTTCACCATTTTCAAACGGATAATACTTTTCGATTTCAGAAAGCAACTGACCTTTGCCGCCAGCCCATTTCAAAAAAGGCTTTACCTTCTTTCCGTCACTCTTTGAATAACGAATGCTTCTTGCATCAATCGGCTTTTCGGCAGTAGTGGGAATAATCCACATATTACCGACCATAGTTGCATTGTCAATTCTGTTTTCAGAGCAAAGGACAGCAACTCGTCTTTGGGAAATGCCCCACTTATCAGCCGCTTCTCTTGCAGACATAAAATCCATTACTACACCTCCGGAATTTTATAATAATATTATATTCCAAAGCTCGAATAATTGCAATACCATTTTACGAAAATCTCTGTGACTTTTTTATGAACAAGCCCGCAGAATTACTCCTGTAAGCTTGTTCTCGCTCAGTTTTCAAACGGCTTATTCACGGTTACTGTTTTCAAATACTTCTCCGGGTCGCCGTTCAGAATAAGATCAGCATATTCAAGCGGTGCATTGTAGCTCAACCAATCAAGTTCAGACCTCTGATACATATTGTCTGCCCCCTCATTTTCAATTGCAATGGTATCAATGGCAATCATAGTGCCGTCTGAAAACTTCAGCTCCACGCAGACCGTATCAAAGTTAAACTCGCATGATAATAGACGTTTCATGGTAAATCCTCTGTGATTTCAAGTGCTTTGAGATAGAAAAAGAACGATGCTAAGCCTTTCGACTTGACATCGTTCTTTTCGTAGCTGTTTTCCAATCCTGTAAGACAGATGCCGTAAAATTATGATTTTTACGGAATTACTGTCTTATCGGCACACGGGGAACTCCGAACTTTTTGTTTTATATTATTTTCGGCTACTAGCCTACTCTGCATTTAACAACAGATTTTGTTACGTCGGTGAGAACGTGAACTCCGTCCTGATTATAGACCTTCACGGTTACCACTACAAGACCGTTTTTCGCATTGCGTCTTGTTGTCTCCGTGACCTCCACAATACCTGTGAGCACGTCGTCGGCATAAACAGGCTTGTGCCATTCCATACTGGTTGAAAGACCTGCAATAAGCTCGTCGCCATATAGGTCGTGCTCAAGAAATTTGTTCCATACCGACATAAAAGACATAACGCCCGGCGCAATCAAACGTCCAAATGGTGTTTTCTTTGCATACTCCTCGTCGGTGTGAAGAGGGATGTTGTCATAGTTTCTGGCAAAATCCATCATCTTCTCTTTTTCTATTTTTACAGGTTCAAGCTCAATTCTGGTTCCTAATTTTATATCTTCAAAATACATATTTAAATCCTTTGTGAAGCAAATATATCATATCACTGAATAACGGGGCACACCCGTTATTCTCACTTTCCCTTGCTGTCCTTGAGTGATACAATGCTGTTAAAGGTGTTATCCCACTTGGTGTCACGGCAGAAGTATCCCATTCTTACGAACTGGAACTTATCACCGGGCTTTGCATCGGCAAGATTCGCTTCAAGCTTTGCACGCTTCACTGTCTTAGAGTTGGGGTTAAGATAGTCGGTGTACTCCTTGTCCTCGGGAAGCTTTGAGGGGTCCTCAAGAGTGAGCAGATTTTCGTAAAGCACTACGTCGGCATCTATTGCATTGCTGTCGGACAGCCAGTGGATAGTGCCTTTTATCTTTCTTCCGTCAACAGGATTTCCGTTACCTGTTTCAAGGTCAGCACTACAGTGTATCTCCTTGACACTTCCGTCGTCGTTGAGTACAATGTCGCCGCACTTAACAATGTATGCTCCCATAAGACGAACCTCGCCATCGGGCTTCATTCTGAAGAACTTGGGAGGAGGATCCATTGAAAAGTCCTCGGCATCAATGTATATTTCACGTGAGAATTTTACAGGTCTTGTGCCCATTTCGGGGTGCTGAGGATGGTTGGGAAGCTGGAATATCTCTTCCTTTCCTTCGGGGTAGTTGTCAACTATCACCTTAATGGGATCAAGAACAGCCACACGTCTTACCGCGGTTTCGTTAAGCTCGTCACGGATGCAGGCTTCAAGAAGTCTGATGTCAACCAGACTGTTTGCCTTTGCAACACCGACTCTGGAGCAGAAATCAACGATCGAAGCACCTGTATATCCTCTTCTGCGCAGACCGCAAAGGGTGGGCATTCTGGGGTCGTCCCAGCCGTCAACTCTGCCGCTTTCAACCATGAGACGAAGGAATCTCTTTGAAAGCACGGTATTTGTAATATTAAGTCTTGCAAACTCTATCTGACGGGGTGTGTGAGGAACGCTCACGTTCTCAATTACCCAGTTGTAAAGAGGTCTGTGTATTTCAAACTCAAGTGAGCAAAGGGAGTGAGTAATGCCCTCCAATGCATCCTGAATGGGATGTGCAAAATCGTAGGTGGGATAAATACACCATTTGTCACCGTGTCTGTGATGATGCATATGCTTGATTCTGTAGATTACAGGGTCACGCATCCAGAAGTTGCCTGATGCAAGGTCTATTTTTGCACGGAGAGTATACTTACCGTCGGCAAATTCACCGTTCTTCATACGCTCAAAGAGGTCAAGGCTCTCTTCGATGGGTCTGTCACGCCAGGGAGACGTTGCAGGATGTGTCAGGTCGCCTCTGTACTTTTCCATCTGGTCGGCAGACAGCTCACAAACGTAAGCAAGTCCCTTCTTTATAAGCTCTACGGCATATTCGTAGTCCTTGTCAAAATAGTCGGAGCCGTAAAAGAAACGGTCCTCCCAGTCAAAGCCCAGCCAGTGTATGTCCTCTTTTATGGCATCCACGTATTCTGTGTCCTCTTTTGCAGGGTTGGTATCGTCCATACGGAGATTGCAAAGACCGCTGTACTTCTTGGCTGTGCCGAAGTCTATTGTCAGCGCCTTGCAGTGTCCAATGTGAAGATATCCGTTGGGCTCGGGTGGGAAACGTGTATGCACCTTTGTTACCTTGCCCGAAGCAAGCTCTTCTTCAATTATTTCTTCTATAAAATTCTTTGCCTCTTCCATTGCTTTGAGACTCCTTTCAGATTGATGCTATCATTTTGTTTATTCTGTCAAATACTCTTTCCTTGCCCATTATCTGCATAACGGTGTAAAGGTCGGGAGCATTGGTCTTACCCGTAACAGCCAGACGGATGAACATACTGACGTCCGCAACGTTACCCTTGAAGCTGTCGGGGTCAGCCTTGTACGCCTTCATATCGGAAGCGTAACCAAGACTGTCGGCAATCGCCTTCACCTTTTCAAACCAAGTGTTCATATCGTCTGATTCGTCATAGCTTGCCATAAAGTCGGTAAGCGTCTTCTTTATGTCGGCTTTGTCAAAGCCCTCGGGATATTCCTCCTCTACCTTGTAAAGCTCATCGTAGAAAAATCCCATATATCCCTTTGCATCGGCAAGGGTAGCAAGGTCCTTTCTGGGCTTTTTGCCGCCTCTTCCGATAGCAAATATCTTTTCGGCGTACTCACTGTCTCTTTCAAGAAGTGCCCCAAATTCCTTATCAAATTCCAAAGCCCACTGCGTAACCTTTTGGGTAACGTCACCGGCACTCATACGTGAGAGCACGTTCTTTGACACGTCGTTGAGCTTGTCATAATCGAACAGACAGCCCGAAACCGACATCTTCTTTGCACTGAAGGGGAACTCCTTATAGTGCTTGTCGGGATTCTGTGCGTGCCACTCCTCGTAGTTGGAGTTGAGAAGTGTCATAACGTATTCGCAAACAGCCTCGGGAGTGTAGCCCATTCCCGTGTAATCATCCATGTTTGCACCCATATCACGCTTGGAGAGCTTCTTTTTGTTTCCGTTTTCGTCAAGCTTCATTATCTGTGAAATGTGCATATACTTGGGAAGCTTGAATCCAAGATAACGGAACAACTGCAAATGCTTTGGAAGGGTGGGAAGCCATTCCTCACCTCTGATAACGTGGGTAGTGCCCATCAGGTGATCGTCTACTGCGTGTGCAAAGTGGTACGTGGGGATTCCGTCTGACTTGAGAAGCACGAAGTCCTCTTCGTTTTCGGGAAGCTCCAGATTGCCTTTTACAAGGTCGGTCATCTTGACCTTTCTTTCACCGTCGCCGTCTGCAAGAATACGAAGCACAAAGGGATGTCCGTTGTTCAGATGCTCTTCAACCTCTTCCAGAGTTATCTTTCTTGCCTCAAGCATTTCGGCACGTCTGGATTCGGATTCTGCCTCCCAGTCGGTGTTCTTTATTTCTTCTTTTTTGTTTACTGCATTGAGCTGTTCAAGCTCCTCTTCGGTAGTAAAGGCGGGATAAGCCTTGCCGTCTCTTACAAGTGCCTTTGCAAAGGTCTGATATATTTCACGTCTTTGACTCTGCTTGTAAGGACCGTAAATACCCTTGTCGGAAATCTTGCCGGTCTCGTCAAGGATAGCACCCTCGTCAAAGGAAACGCCGTACCGTTCAAGAGTCTTTATAAGCCCCTCTGCCGCACCGGGTACTTCACGCTTTGCATCGGTGTCCTCTATTCTCAAATAGAACACACCGCCTGAAAGATGCGCCATTCTCTCGCCTACCGTTGAAGGGAACAGTCCGCCGAAATGCACGAAGCCTGTGGGACTGGGTGCAAATCTTGTTACCACAGCACCCTCCTTAAGCTGACGTCTGGGGTATTTTGCCTCCATATCCTCGGGGGTTGTCGTAATGTCAGGGAACAGAAGTTCCGCAAGTTTGTTGTAATCCATTTTTATATCCTTTCGATGTTTATTCTCCTAAAGTAAGTTGACAGCCCTTTTCCTCAAAGGAAAGTATTTTCGGTTTCTCGGCTGTTGCGGGGGCGTTGGGCTTGTGCATTGTGAACAGCCGTCTGCCGTCAAAGGTCTCGAATATCATTCCGTGTCCGCCGTCGGAATTAGACATGGGAGTGTCCGATATGGACCAGTTGCCGTCAATGTCACCGTTGTCACTTATTGAAACAAGCTCGGCATATCCGTTTGCCGTGTAGGTAGACCATATGCATACCAGCTCACCATTCTTGCATCTGTAAAAGAAGGGACCGTCTGTGACGAATGCGCGCCTGTCGGGAATGACTGTCACAACGTCCTTGAAATCCGATGCCCTCCACAGCGTCTTTGGCTCTGTAACAGGCCGTGTGAGATCGTCGGACAGCATAACGTCGCATACCTCGCCATCCTCTGTCTGTACCCATTCGTGACAGAAAACCATGTGCGGCTTGTTGTTTTTGTCAACGTAAAAAGTGCCGTCAAGACATTCCCAATCTACCGGAGTTTGCTGTACTTTGGATACAGGCTCAAAGCTTCCGTCGGGAGTGTCACATACCAGAATGTGTGTACCTCGGCATCTTCCGTCTGCCTTAAAGGAGGCAAACATATAAAATTTACCCTTGTATAAATGTACCTCGGGAGCCCAAAATTGATACTTGCCCCAAAAGTCTTCGTTAGCTTCAAAAACAGTCTTAGCCTCAGACCAGTTTTCAAGGTCGTCACTGACGTAAACGTCAATTCCGTCCTGCAAGCCGTTGAACAGGTTTCCCACGGGTAAGCCAACTCTTGAGCCGTAGAGGTAATACTTGTTGCCGTAGGGAAGAACAAACGGATCTCTTATATTTATTTCGCTTAATTTCATTTGTTGCCTCTCTTGTAGTATTGATAATAGTTGCATTTCAGCATACCGTTGTAAAGCTTGCGCTTCTTGTCGGCTGTCCGTCCGAAATGCTTCTCGAAATATTCATCCGAGGTTATAATATATAACTGCCAGTTCTCAAGCCTCTTCATCGCCTTGCCCATAATACGATAGAGCTTTTCCGCCTCGTTTATGTCCATCAGACGCTCTCCGTATGGGGGATTACATACCACCGTTCCGCGCTTTCCGTGAGTTTCAATGTCGGCAACGTCGGCAACAAAGAACTTGATGCATTCTTCAACCCCTGCACGCCTTGCGTTCTCCTTGGCAAGCTCTATTACCTCAGGGTCAACGTCACTGCCCCATATTTCAAAATCGCAATCAAGCACGGCTTCTCTTGCCTCGCGCCTTGCCTCCTCCCACAAATGCTGTGGGATAAAGCTGAATTCCTCAGCTGCAAAGCTTCGGTTTATACCGGGGGCAACGTTTTTTAGTATCATAGCGGCTTCGATGGGAATAGTACCCGAGCCGCAAAGGGGGTCCCATAAAAGCACGTCCCGTCTGGGTCTTGCAATCAGTGCCAGTGCGGCGGCAAGAGTTTCACGGATGGGCGCATCGTTTGTGCCCTGACGGTAGCCTCTCTTGTAAAGCCCTGCTCCGCTTGTGTCTATCATTATGGCAGCCTTGTCGCGAAGTATGAAAAATTCTATTTGTATCTTGGTGTCGCTCTCGGGTAGATAATCTGTTTTATATGCCTTGTAAAGCCTGTCAACTATAGCCTTCTTTACTATTTTCTGACAGTCGGGAATACTGTGAAGAGCTGATTTTATGCAATGTCCCTTGACAGGGAAGGCATCCTTTTTGCCAATGTATTTTTCCCAGGGTATCGCCTTTGTTCCCTCAAAAAGAGCGTCAAAGGTGACGGCATCAAACTCGTCAAGTATAATAAACAGCTTTTCCGCACACCTGAAATTAACGTTGCATCTTGCCACAGCGCTCTCGTCACCCTCAAAGTACACTCGTCCCTCAATGGTTTCAAGTCTTTTGTAGCCCAGCATATCAACGGTCTCCCCAACAAACTTTTCAAGACCGAAAAGACAGGTTGCCGCAAATTTCATTTTCGTCATATTTTTTCGTAGGTTACGTAACGGAAGGGAATTCCTTCCTCCTCCATTGTCTCACTTTCTTCAATGGCGCGCCACTCATCCTGCTTTATTTCGGGCAGGAAGCGGTCAGCGTCAAACGCCTTGTCTATATGGGTGATGTAAAGCTTTTTACAGTAGGGCATAAGGGTGGTGTATACCATTGCGCCTCCGATAACGAAAAGCTCTTGGGGGTCAACGTCCTTGACAAGCTCAAAAAGCTCGTCAATGCTGTGTACCACCTCGGCACCCTCGATTTCTATATCCTTTTCGTAAAGGACGATGTTCCGTCTGTTTTTAAGAGGGGCACTCTTGGGAAGAGAGATAAGGGTATTGTAGCCCATTATTACAGTCTTGCCCGTGGTTACCTCCTTGAAATGCTTAAGGTCGGCAGAAAGATGGCATAGCAGGTCTCCGTTCTTGCCTATACCGTTGTTCTTGTCGATTGCAACTATTAAATTCATTCGGCTACCTCTATTCTTTCGTTAAATTCGTTGTATTTGTAATCGGTGAGAGTAAAGCTTGAATCGGTGAACTTGTAGAAATCGTCCACTGATCTGTCAAGACGGAATTCAGGAGCATCAAACTGAGGCTTCTCTATAAGTCTTTCAATAATGGGAATGTGTCTTTCGTAAATGTGGGCATCTGCAATAACGTGCACGAATTCTCCCACACCAAGTCCCGTAACCTGTGCAAGCATATGTGTCAAAACCGAATACTGACACACGTTCCAGTTGTTAGCCGCCAGCATATCCTGGCTTCTCTGGTTCAGTATTGCCGAGAGCTTTCCGTTTGACACGTTAAAGGTCATGCTGTAGGCACAGGGGTAGAGGTTCATTGTGTGCAGGTCGGCGTGATTGTAAATGTTGGTAATTATTCTTCGGCTGTTGGGATTGTGCTTCAGGTCGTATATAACTCTGTCAACCTGGTCGAACATTCCTTCTCTGTACTCATGCTTGATACCAAGCTGATAACCGTAAGCCGTACCGATAGAGCCGTCCTCGTCTGCCCACTTGTCCCATATCTTCGCGTTCAGGTCGTGGATGTTATTGGACTTCTTCTGCCATATCCACAGTATTTCGTTTACGGCTGTTTTTAGATATGTACGGCGGAGTGTCATTATGGGGAACTCCTCTTCCAGATTGTAGCGGTTAACTATGGCAAAGCACTTTTTCGTGTATGCGGGAGTACCGTCTTCCCAACGTGGACGTACGTCAAATTCCTTGTCCCATACTCCGTTTTCAAGTATGTTTTTGCAGTTTTCAACAAAAATTCTGTCGGCTAAACTCATTTTTTCTCTCCTAAAAGAATATATATAGTTATTCTATCACCAATTGCCCGTTAAGTCAACATTTTTCTTTTGTAAACTGTTGAAATTAAAAAGTACAAAAAAATCGCAGAAGATAACGGACAGTCGGGGACGCCTGTAATAAAAAAACGGACAGTCGGGGACGCCTGTAATAAAAAAACGGACAGTCGGGGACGCCTGTCCCTACTATCCGTCATTTTGTTGGTGCCGGTGGCGGGGGTCGACCGCACGCAAAGCGTGCTGCTTGCTCGGGCTAAAGCCCTCACACCATCCGCCTAAAAACAGTCCACAGGACTGTTTTCTGACTTTATAGGAAATTTCTCGATTATCGCGCCCTCGCCGTTTCACTTTTTTGGACACATGCAAAGCTTAGAATAGGCGAGCATTGCCAGCGGCTGCTAGCCGCTTTCTTAACGGCGTCTGCCCTCATAGGGTTCGCCCCCCTCCCATTTACCTAATAAACAAAATAGAGCCAGTCCTTGCGAACTGTCTCTATTTTGTTGGTGCCGGTGGCGGGGGTCGACCGCACGCAAAGCGTGCTGC
>JAZSDT010000134.1:0-24740 GCA_045531285.1 Eubacteriales bacterium | reverse complement strand
AATAAGTGACGGCAACACGGAATACGTATTCAAGCTGGGAGACAAGACTCTTGAAGCAGTTGAGCTTGGTGAAGGTATTTACTGTGTTGATATTGCCGATATTGCGGCAAATGACCTTGATGAGATTTACACCTTGACGGTGAACGGAACACTCAACGTCAGCTACAGCGCATTGAACTACGTAAAGCAGACGGTTAATTCCGCAGACACAAGAATGGCAAATCTTGTAAAGGCGCTTTACAACTATTGGTATCAGGCAAACGAATACATTAAGTGATTTTTTTCGAGGGAGTGCTTTTTAGCAAAAAAGCACTCCCTCCTGTTGTAAATTATCCTTTTATCAAAAAGCGTATTGTCGTTTTTTTGTGTAAAACTGTTGAAAAATTCACATAATTGTGGTATCATATAAACTAAGTATATATGTCTTTTGCAAGGGAGAAAACTATGGAAGAAAAGGAAAGAAAAATTACTCTGTGGAAAATATTCAAGTGGACGTTGCTGACGATTAGCTTTTTGGTGTATCTTTTGGTTTTTGTCAGGATCTTCGTATCCTGTGATGCCAATATCAGCGACGATATAATATTGACGTCCGAAGAGAATAAGGATTTTGAAAATTTGGAATTGGACTATCCTTTGTTTAATTATCAGCCGACCTCATGGACAAACGAAGAGGGAACGCTGCAGATAAAGAATATATACTACGTCGAGCCTATCTCCGAGCTTCAGCTTACGGTACGTTACCGCATCAGCACCTTTGATACAGATAATAATCAAAAACCGTTTGAGTTTAAAATAAGAGTTACCGACGGCGATGAAACAGTCAAGTCGGATGAAAAGGTGTCTCTTTTCGAAGAGGACCTGCCGGGCGAAACCTTGAAGGGAACGGAATTCTATACGGAGTCCAGATATGACTACAAGTATATAAGAATGTGCACTCCCAATATCAAAGTGGACGACGGAGAGACAAAGACGGAAAGAGTACAGACAGTTGACGAAAACGGAAACGTAAGCTACAGCACCAAGACGGTGACCGAGGGCGGAAACAAGGTTTACCTTGACATTTATGACAGTGAAACGAAGGAGCTTCTTTATTCCTTTGTTGTTGCAGGCAAAACCGTTGGCGGAGTACGTACACGCAGAAGCAAGGTGGACGTCAGAATAACAGACTAAAAACAGGAGGTGGTCAGATGTATAAGGTAACTGTCAGACTTATGTCGGCTACAACTGCATTTGACCGTCCATACAGTTATTTGTACCATGAAGAGTTAATGCCAGGAAGTGTGGCGGCGTTGCCCTTTGGCAGCTCTGACAGACATCAGTACGGCATTGTTATTTCGTCGGAAAAGACGGATAACGAAGAGGGACTCAAGAGAATACTTTTCACTCTGCCGGAGCCATACGTGTTGACACGCTCTCAGCTTGACACGGCACAGTTTATGTCCGAGAGGTTTTTTGCATCCTTTGGCGACTGTGCAAGGCTGATGCTACCCACGGGACTTGATATCGATACTGCTGAGTATATAATTAGGGGAGAGCACTTTGACGCGCTTGACAACGTTGAATTAAAGTCACGGCTTGAAAGGGAAGAAAGGGTATACCTTGATTCAAATTTAACAAAAAAAGACGTGGCACCCTATATAAAAAAAAGCTGTATAGCTTTAAAAACAGAAGCACTGTGCCATATAAATGAGAAAAAGGAAAGATATGCCAAGGCAATATCCGTGAGTGAGGAAGAAAGGGCGCAGAGACTTAAGGGTGCAAAAAGCAAGGAAAAATACAACACTCTGCTGGAGCATCTTTGCGGTGCAGGAGAAATGCCTGTAAAAAGCCTTTACGAAATCTATTCGCTTGACAGTGCAGGCTTGAGTTTTTTGAAAAAAAGAGGGCTTATTGAAATAGTGACTCACAGCGTGGAGCGAAATGCCTACAGTGTGCCCGACGTTTCACAGGAGCCCATAAAAATAGAGTTATCAGATGAACAAAACCAAGCCTACAACACCCTGGCAGATATGCTTGACAGTCAAAAAGGCTGTGCGGCACTTTTGTACGGTGTTACGGGAAGCGGTAAAACCTCTGTTATTCTGTCTCTTGTTGATAAGGCTGTAGCCGACAGGCGCGGCGTTATTATGCTTGTTCCCGAAATCGCACTTACCTCACAAAGCGCCGAGGTTCTCTTTTCGCGCTACGGAGATAAGGTTGCGGTTATCCATTCAGGAATGTCAAAGGGGGAGCGTCACGACAGCTGGGAGGCAATAAAATCAGGCAGAAAGAGTATAGTGCTGGGAACACGCTCGGCAATTTTTGCGCCTGTGAAAAACCTGGGACTTCTGATAATTGACGAGGAACAGGATGACAGCTACAAATCGGATACAACACCAAGATACCATGCACGTGACGTTGCACGCTTTATATGCGCAAGCTCCAATTCTTTGATGCTTCTTTCGTCGGCAACACCCGACGTTGAAAGCTTTTATAACGCTCAAAAGGGCAAATACAAGCTTGTGACTCTTAAGAAGCGGTACGGAGGAGCAATTCTTCCCGACGTAGTTATTGCCGACGTTATGAATGACGGAGTTTCGTCTCCGGACAGGCTTGTGGGCGCAGAGCTTGAAGAAAGACTCAACAGAACGCTTGACAGGGGAGAGCAGGCAGTAATTTTTGTTAACCGACGGGGGTTGAAAAAGCTGTTGACCTGTCGTGATTGCAAGAGCGCTGTTACATGTCCCAATTGCAGTGTGTCAATGACCTTGCACCAAATGGGAGAAGCACATAGGCTTGTATGCCATTATTGCGGTTATTCGATGATTCCGCCTTCAAAATGTCCGTCTTGCTCATCCGAGCATATGCAATACCGTGGATACGGCACTCAAAAGCTGGAGCAGGAGTTGAAAGCTCTTTTTCCTCAGGCAAGAGTTATGAGAATGGATGCCGATACCACTCGCAAAAAGCTTTCACACGATGAGCTTATTGACGATTTTTCTTCACATAAAGCTGATATCCTTATCGGCACTCAGATGGTAGCTAAGGGACACAATTTTCCCGACGTTACACTTGTAGGCGTTATTATGGCTGACCTGTCACTGTTTTCCTCAGACTACAGAGCTAATGAGCACACCTTCTCACTTATGACTCAGGTGGTAGGAAGGGCAGGCAGAGGAAAGAAAAAGGGAAGCGCAGTAATACAGACGATGAATCCTCATCACGAGGTAATAGAGCTTTGTACCACACAGGACTATGACACCTTTTACGACGGTGAAATAGAGCTCAGACGCGCTCTTACGTTTCCTCCGTTTTGTACAGTGGGGGTGTTTGTGCTGACCTCCGACAGTGAAAGGGAGCTTGATAAAGCGTGTGAAAAGCTTAACGAGACGGTAGGTAAGCTTTTAAATACCGAATTCAGTGACGTAAAGATCATTGCTTACGGTCCTTTTGATGCAGTGCCGTATAAACTGAAAAACAGCTTCAGACGTAAGCTGGTTGTAAAATATAAAAACGATAAAAGAACAAGAGAGCTGTTCAAAGCAGTGCTGAGTTCCTTTAATACAAAGGACGTGAAATGCTCCTTTGATGCTTCTCCAACAACGTTATGAAAGGAATATAAAATGGCTATACTTAATATTGTTAAAACAGGTGACGATATACTTAAGAAAAAATCGCGTCCCGTTGAAAAAATAGATGAAAGAGTTTTAAGACTTCTTGACGATATGAAGGACACTCTTGCAAAGGCACAGGGAGCCGGGCTTGCCGCAGTTCAGGTTGGAATACTTAAGAGAGTAGTTATTATTGACGTGGGTGACGGCCCAATCGAGCTTATCAATCCCGAAATTATATCCACAAAGGGAAAACGCGAGGTTTACGAGGGCTGTCTTTCCTTCCCTGATGTTTGGGTCGTAAAGAACAGACCCGTTAAGGTAACGGGAAAGGCTCTTGACAGAAACGGAAACGAGATATATTTCGAGGATATGGAAGGTCTTATGGCTCAGGCTTTTTGCCATGAAACAGATCATCTTGACGGCAGAGTGATGCTTGACGATATCGTCAGATACGTTGAAGAAGGTGAGCTTGAATGAAAATAATGTATATGGGTACGCCTGCTTTTGCTGCCCGTGTGCTTGAAATAATAGCAGAGGAGTTTGGGGATTCTCAAATAATGGCGGTTACCAAGGCAGATACTCCAAAAGGGCGTTCATATAAGCTTCAGCCCTGCGAAACAAAGGTTAAGGCAATGGAGCTGGGGCTTGATGCCGTAACTCCGGACAACCTTAAGGAAGAAAACTTTGGAGAGATTTTAAAGGGCTTTGCCCCCGACATAATAATTGTTGCCGCATATGGAAAAATACTTCCCGAATACGTGTTGAACTACCCCAAGTACGGTTGTATAAACGTACACGGCTCTCTGCTCCCGGAATACAGAGGTGCCGCTCCTGTAAACCGTGCTATTATCGACGGTAAAACCAAGACGGGTATCACCATAATGTATATGGAAAAAGGGTTGGACACAGGCGATATGCTTTCAAAAGAGGAAGTAGTTATCACCGAAGGAATGACAGCTACGGAATTGTTCAGCTGTCTTGCAGAGGTCGGTGGCAGACTTGTATGCAAAACCGTAAGAGATATTGTTTCAGGTGTTGCTGTTGCCGAAAAGCAGGATGATTCACTTTCTACCTACGCGTCAAAGCTGATGTCGGAGGACCAGCTGATAGATTGGACAAAATCCGCATTTGAAATAACCCGTCTTATACACGGACTTTCCGAAGAGCCTTCGGCACTTACACGAATGCCTGACGGAAAACTGCTTAAAATATACCGTGCCGAGACGTCTGAGGACAGCTTCGATCTGCCTTGCGGACAGGTAGCCGTTGCAAAAAAGAGGATACAGGTAGCATGCGGACAGGGAAGCGTGCTTCTGAAGGAGCTTCAGCTTGAGGGCGGAAAGAAAATGACTGCAGCGGATTTTCTCAACGGCAGAAAAATTAATCTTGGAGATATATTGAACTGATTGAAAAGGAGTAGCTATGCCATTTATTTATTCACTTGATATCTGGATAATACCTGTGTTGATTGCAGCACTTTGGTCTATGTGGGCAAGTGCAAGGGTAAATTCCACTTTTAAAAAATATTCAAACGTAAGAAATCAAAGAGGCTTTACCGGTGCTGATTGCGCCAGAGCTGTGCTTCGTGCAGGAGGAGTCAACGACGTAAGAATAGAGAAGGTAAGCGGTAATCTTACCGACCATTACGACCCGAGAGCAAAGGTAATACGTCTTTCGGATTCGGTTCACGATTCAAGCTCCGTTGCGGCATTGGGTGTTGCCGCACACGAGGCGGGCCACGCAGTACAGCACGCTGTCGGATACTTTCCAATCAAGGTGAGAACAGCCATAATCCCCGTGTGTCAGATAGGCTCAAACCTTGCAATGCCCCTTGTACTTTTGGGACTTGTCCTTTCATTTCCAAATCTTGCGTATATTGGAGTTGCATTTTTTGGACTTTCGGCATTGTTTCAGCTGGTGACACTTCCTGTTGAATTCAACGCTTCAAGCAGAGCACTGGATTCACTTAAGGATGAGAGCATTCTTGCGGGCGATGAGATAAACGGAGCGAAAAAGGTGCTGTCTGCAGCCGCAATGACGTACGTTGCCGCACTTGCCGTTGCACTGGCAAACCTGCTCAGACTCTTTATGATAGTTAACAGAAATTCAAGAAGATAGGACGTTATATGAGGACTGACGACCCCAGAAGGCTTGCCTTTGACAGCCTGAAAAAATGTTCAAAGGACGGTAAGTACTCCAATTTGGAGGTGCTTTCAAGCCTGTCACGCACAGAGCTTGATACAAGGGATAAGGCGCTTTATACTGCTCTCGTTTACGGGGTGATTGAAAAGAGCATTACTCTTGATTACCTACTGTCAAAATATTCAAGGCTTCCTTTGGAAAAGCTTGACGCCAACACACTGACCGCTCTCAGACTGGGACTGTATCAGATAGTGTATATGGACAGGATTCCTGATTTTTCAGCTTGTGACGAATCGGTAAAGCTTGTACCTCATTCGTCAAAATCATACGTCAACGCCGTACTTCGTGCCGCTGTAAAGAATAAAGACGGCATTGAAAAAGTGCTTGACAGTGCACCGCTTTCGGTAAAGTATGCTGTCCCCGATGATATTATCGGCATATGGCGCAGAGGCTACGGCGAAGACGTAACTCTTGAAATATTAGAGGGTTTTATGCAAAAGCCTCCGATGACGTTGAGAATCAATACCCTTAAAACCTCAGTCAAGGAATTTTTACGTCACGTTGACGGTAAAGAGCATCCGGAGCTTTCCGACGTAGTATATGCATCGGGAAACGCTGAAGCTCTTTACGGTTTTGACGACGGACTGTTTTTCGTTCAGGGCTCCAATTCCAGAAGGGCTGTGGCTGCACTGTCGCTTAAAGCGGGAGAAACGGTGGTTGACACCTGTGCTTGCCCTGGTGGAAAAAGCTTTTCGGCGGCAATCGATATGAAAAACCAAGGTAAGATCTATTCCTTTGACCTACATGCTAATAAGCTGTCTCTTGTATCAAAGGGCGCTCAAAGGCTTGGAATAGACATAATAGAAGCCGACGTATGTAATGCGACTGCTCCCAGGGCGGAGCTTGAGGGCAGAGCCGATGCCGTAATATGCGACGTACCCTGTTCGGGGCTTGGAATAATTGCAAAGAAGCCCGATATAAAATATAAGAGCCTGTCGGATATAGAGAGACTCCCGAAGATACAGCTTGATATACTTAGTGCATCATCCTTGTATTTAAAGAACGGAGGAAGGCTGATGTATTCTACCTGCACTCTAAATCCCGACGAAAACGAAAAGGTGACGGATGCGTTTCTGCTATCTCATCCGGAATTCAAAAGGGCTGACGGTTTTCCAAAAACATATTTTCCGTCGCAGACCTCCGATGACGGTTTTTTCTGCGACCTCTTACTAAAGGACTGAAAGTAAATGGACAAAAAAGATATAAAAAGCATGACACTGCCGGAGCTTGAGGCTGACGTTATTGAAATGGGCCTGCCCAAATTCCGTGCTGCCCAGATTTACAGACAGCTGTTTCAAAAGCTTAAGACTTCATTTTCGGATATGTCGGATATATCCGCTGCACTTGCACAACAACTGTCACAGCGTTATTACATTACCGCTCCCGAGATAGTATCAAAGCTGGTCTCGAAAATTGACGGAACTGAAAAATATCTGCTTGGGTTAAGAGACGGCAACATAATCGAGACTGTACTTATGCGTTATGAACACGGAAATACCGTATGTGTTTCCACACAGGTAGGATGCCGTATGGGCTGTGCGTTTTGCGCTTCCACTAAAAACGGTTTTGTAAGAAGTCTGGAGCCATCTGAGATACTTGCCCAGATAGAAACGATTACCCGAGAACATATGAGCGAGGACGGATTCAGGGTTTCAAACATTGTTTTAATGGGAATAGGTGAGCCACTTGACAATTACGACAACGTAATAAAATTTTTACATCTGGTAAATGATAAGTCGGGTCTTGAAATAGGATACCGTCATATATCGCTTTCTACCTGCGGAGTGGTGCCTGGTATAAAACGTCTTGCACGTGAGGAGCTTCCCATAACTCTTTCTATTTCATTACACGCACCAAACGATGCTATCCGTTCCGAGACTATGCCCATAAACCGCAAGTATAATATAGACCGGCTTCTTGAGGCTTGCCGTGAATATCAAAAAATATGCGGAAGAAGAATTTCCTTTGAATACGCATTGATTGACGGAGTCAATGACAGCCGTGAGCATGCGCTGGAGCTTGCAAAACGTCTCAAGGGTATAATGTGTCATGTGAATCTTATCCCTGTTAACACAATAAAAGAGAAAAATTTCAAAAAATCTACAAAAAACTCTGTTAATCTCTTTACAAAAACACTAATTGAGAGTAAAATAAATGCGACGGTTCGCAGAAAGCTGGGTTCTGATATTAATGCAGCCTGCGGACAGTTGAGAAACGACCATATGAAATCTGAGGAATAGGAGGTTTTGGGTATGCAGGTATTTGGTATGAGCGACGTTGGAATGAAGCGCAGTCTCAACGAAGACAACTTCAGTGTCGATATAATCGAAGGCTATGCTGTGGCACTGGTGTGCGACGGTATGGGTGGAGCAAATGCGGGCGAGGTAGCCAGTAGAATCGCTTGCAGAGCCTTTAGAAAAAGTATTGTACCCAAGCTTCTTGAAATTAAAAACAGTATAACTGACAAGGCGGAGCAAATAATAAGAACGGACCGCGCCATATGGGATGCCTGTGATGAGGCGAACAGCCAGGTGTTCTCTGCGGCATCCGATAACAAGGACTTGTCGGGAATGGGCACTACACTGTCGGGATGTATCATCACAGATGACATTACGTGGACGTTTAACGTGGGCGACAGTCGCGTTTATTACGTAACCGACAGTTTGGCAAAGCAGCTTACGGTGGACCATTCTTTTGTTCAGGCGCTTGTTGATGACGGAAAAATAACCCGTGAAGAAGCATTGACTCACCCTAACAGAAACGTAATATTGAGAGCTTTGGGAATAGCAAATAAGGTAGAATGTGACGTTTGCCATATGCCTACTGACGAAGGATGCTATCTTGTCTGCAGTGACGGAATGTCAAATTATTTTGATGAAGAGGAATTTGTTGCGATTATATCTTCCGACAATCCTATTGCCCAGAAGGCAGAAGAGCTTGTGGCACTTGCCAACTCAAAGGGCGGAGCGGATAATATAACGGTTGTACTTATAGATACCAAAAAATGCGCAGAAGGAGGAAAAGATGAGCAGTAACGATAAATTTGACGAGCTTATCGGTCAGGTGATCGATGAGCGCTACAAGGTACTGTCGGTAGTCGGTGTAGGCGGAATGTCGGTTGTGTTCAAGGCAGAGGACATTCAAAGCGGAAATACCGTTGCCATAAAGGTACTAAACGAATGCTCGGATGCCAACAACCACGCGGTAAAATGCTTTATAAACGAATCAAGAGCAATATCTATGCTTTCTCACGAGAACATAGTAAAGGTATACGATATGTCTCTTGACGGAGATTTAAAATATATAGTAATGGAGCTTGCAGACGGTCAGACCCTTAAGGAATATATGGAGGAAAGAAAGAATAAGCTTTCCTTGGAGGAGACACTGAGCTTCACCGAGCAGATACTTCTTGCTCTTGAGCACGCTCACGAAAAGGGTGTAATCCACCGTGACGTGAAGCCCCACAATATGATAGTTCTTCCCGACGGCAGACTTAAGGTGACGGATTTCGGAATAGCAAGAGCACCCGGAAGCGATACCATTTCTATGTCCGACAAGGCTTTGGGTACTGTTTATTATATCAGTCCCGAGCAGGCAAGCGGCAAGGAAACGGGAACCTATTCGGATATATATTCAGTCGGTATAATGCTTTATGAAATGGCAACGGGTAAGCTTCCCTTTGATGCCGAAACGCCTGTGTCGGTAGCAATGATGCAGATAAGCGATGAACCGCAGAAGCCCTCCGAGGTAGCTCCTGAGCTTCCTAAAGGCGTTGAACAGGTAATTCTCAAGGCGATGTCAAAAGCACCCGAAAACCGTTTTAAATCAGCACGTTCAATGTTGCGTGCAATAAGAATACTTAAAGAATCTCCAATGGTAATATTTACCGATAAGGCAAAAGAGGAGACAGGAGGCAAGGTACGTTCGGAAATGAAGAAAAAGGTAAAACCAACAACAGCTTCAAACAAAAAGGCTAAGGTTACGCTTTTCCCTATAATTTTGGGAATGGTGCTTGCTTTCTTTTCTGTCCTCATAATTTCTGCAATAGTTGTCGTTTTGTCTATTTTTAAAACCAGTACGCAGACAGCTGAGGATACTATTTATGCAACCGTACCTTCTCTTGTGGGTCAGGTCTATGATGAAACTATGATAGAATCCTTGAAAAAGGAACATTTTGAGGTAGAGGTTCAGTATGCCTCAACTCTTAACGATTCCTACGACTACGGAGAGATATACAGCACGAAACCGTCTGCAGGAGAAGTTAAAAAGATAAAAAATTCAACAGGAACAACTCCTTTGATTTTGTACGTCAACCCTGTTGAGGGAAAGGCTGCCTTTGAAGATTATACTATAATGACTCTTGCGGCGGCTAAAACAGCTCTTAAAAACAGAGGCTTCAACCTTGATAATATAGAGGTTATAAGAGCTTCACACGATACAGTGCTTGACGGATACGTGTTCAGGACAGAACCTGCGGCAGGAGACATGGTTAGTACAGCCGATGGCGTAACTCTGTACGTCAGCACAGGTAAGAGCCTTAAGGACGTTATAGCAATGCCTAAGCTGATTGGTAAAACCAAAGGGCAGGCTATGATAGAACTTAAGGAATTTGAAGTGGAGTTTGTTACGGTTTCAAATTCTGCAAACGTAGGAACTGTAGTAGGACAGAGTATAACGCCGTATACTGTAATAAGTCCGGAATTCTGTGATAAGATAATACTTTACGTCAGCGACGGACAGGGCAAGACAGGTATTTCTGAGCTTGAGCTTTATCTGTATATGCCAAGTCTGGTTGGAAACAATATTAATTTTGCCAAAGACGAAATGAACGAGTTCGTAATGAACGGAATCAAGGTTTCGTATCTTCCTTCCGAGGAAGAGGCAGAGGTTGGCGTTGTCACACAGCAGAGTGTCGAATCAGGAACACAGATACCCGTTGACTATGCCGAAGAGATAAAAATTTACGTAGGAACCGGAATAACCGAGCCGGAAGAGCCTCTGGTTCCCGAGGTTATAGCTCCGATTCAGCCTTCGGAGCCCGACGTAGAGGATATACCCGAGCCTATTATCCCCGATCCTGTGCCTGTTGAACCGCAGATTCCCGATAATACGCAAGAATCCGAGCAAGGCGGAGGACCAATAAGAATAGTATAATATCAAGGGGCTGTAAATAATTACAGCCCCTGCTTTTTTAAGAGGTAAAGAATGACAGGAAGAATAATTTCTTGTGTGGGCGGAGTATACACTGTAGAATGCGACGGAACACTGTACCCTTGCGTTGCAAAGGGAAGCTTTCGCCATGACGGGCTCATCCCTGTTGCAGGAGATATAGTTGAATTTCAACAGAACGGCGAAAAAAATGGAAGAGAGGACATGGGGCTCGTTACACGAATCTGTGACAGAAAAAACGTTCTCATACGTCCCGAGGTAGCTAATATTGACACAATGTTTGTTGTGTTTGCACTTGCCTCACCTGATCCCAATCTGCTTGCCATTGATAAGCTTACAGCAGTGTCAGCTCATGCCGATATAAATACAGTAATTGTTTTTAACAAAAAGGATATTGCAACCGAAGAATTTGCAAACCAAATGTATAATACATATACCAAGTGCGGTTACACGGTGGTTATGCTGTCGGCAGGCAGCAACACCGATGAGGTGAGAGAAAAGCTGTTGCCTCTTGCAAAGGGTGGAGTCTCGGTATTTTCAGGTCCGTCGGGTGTGGGAAAAAGCACAATAATAAACGCACTGTTCCCCGATTTGAAGCTGGAAACGGGTGACGTAAGCTGTAAAACAAGAAGAGGCAGGAATACTACACGAAGCACAACTCTCTACAAAACAGGGGACGAAACGTATTACGTGGACACTCCTGGATTTACCCTTCTTGATTTTGACCGATTCCGTTTTATGAAAAAGGACGAGCTTGTATTTGCTTTCCCGGAATACAGACAGCTTGTTGGACAGTGCCGTTACACAAAGTGCACACATACAAAGGAAGAAGGATGTGCTGTTTTGGATGCTACGGCTTCGGGAAAGCTTCCGAAATCACGTCACGACAGTTATATTTCTCTCTGGGAGATATTGAAGAATCACAAGGATTGGGATAAGTAGTATATTTTCAATTAATTTTGTTGAAAACTATTGACAAATAATAAAAGATAGTGTAAAATATCCGAGGTGTAAAGAAAAAATGTTTACACCTGTTCGGAGGCGTAGAAAAAATATGAAGGAAAAGGACTTTTCTGTTTGTCTTTTATATGATATTTATGCGCCCCTTCTCAGCGAAAAAAAGAGGACGGCATTTGAGCTGTCATATTGGCAGGACCTGTCACTGTCGGAAATAGCCGAGCATACGGGTACGACGCGTCAGGGAGTAAGGGAGCTGATACGCAGGACCTGTGAGGAGCTTGATGAGTTTGAAAAAGCTTTGCACTGTAAACAGATGCAGGACTCTCTTGCTGACCTTGCAGATGGAATAGCGGACAGCTGTCCTGAAGTGTCTGCCAGAATAAAGGAAATAATAGCCTGATATTTTACATAAGGAGGTAAGTGATATGTTTCAGAGTCTGACAGATAAAATATCGGACGCATTTAAAAAATTCAGAAACAAAGGCAAGCTTACCGAATCCGATGTAAAAGAAGGTATGCGCGAGATAAAGCTTGCACTTCTTGAAGCTGACGTAAACTTCAAGGTAGTAAAAGCCTTTATCGCAAAGGTTTCGGAGCGTGCTGTGGGTGTTGAGGTTCTTGAAAGCCTTATGCCTGCACAACAGATAGTAAAGATTGTAAACGAAGAGCTTTGCGCCATTATGGGTGAAAAGCACGAAAAGCTTCAGATAGCATCAAAGCCGCCTACGGTTGTTATGATGTGCGGCTTGCAGGGTGCAGGTAAAACCACTCATGCCGCTAAGCTTGCGGGACTTATGAAGAAGCAGGGCAAGACCTCTCTTCTGGTTGCCTGCGACGTATACAGACCTGCTGCCATTAAACAGCTTCACGTTGTAGGTGAGCAGGTAGGAGTAAAGGTTTATTCCGACGAGAGCACAAAGGACCCTGTAAAGATTGCAAAGGACGGCGTAAAGCTGGCAGAGCGAGAGGGAATAGATATTGTTTTCATAGATACTGCGGGACGTCTTCATATTGACGAGGTTCTGATGAAGGAGCTTGAAAACATAAAGGCAGAGGTACAGCCCACAGAGATTCTTCTGACAATAGATGCAATGCTTGGTCAGGATGCAGTAAACGTTGCAGAGCATTTCAATTCGCTTCTTGACGTTACAGGCGTTATACTCACAAAGCTTGACGGCGATACAAGAGGCGGTGCGGCACTTTCTGTAAGACACGTTACAGGTAAGCCCATTAAATATATCGGTACAGGCGAAAAGCTTGACAATATTGAGCCCTTCCATCCCGAAAGAATGGCGTCGAGAATTCTTGGTATGGGAGACGTGCTTTCTCTTATTGAAAAGGCACAGGAATCCTTTGACGAAAAGAAGGCTGCAGAGCTGGAAAAGAAGCTTCGTTCACAGACCTTCACACTTTCTGACTATCTCGACCAGTTCAATCAGCTCAAAAATATGGGTGACCTTAATCAGCTGGTGGGAATGATACCTGGCATGAAGCCGGGGGCGATGAAAGACGTAAAGGTTGACGAAAAGCAGCTGGCACAGCAGGAAGCAATAATTCTTTCAATGACGCAGGCTGAAAGGGATAACCCCGATATTCTTAACGCTTCAAGGAAGAAGAGAATAGCCGCAGGAAGCGGAACAACGGTTGAACAGATAAACAGATTGCTTAAGCAATTTGACCAGACAAAACAGCTGATGAAGCAGTTTACAGGCGGCGGAGGAAAGAAGCGATTCGGAAAGAAATTTCCCTTCGGTTTTTAATAGGTAATTTATTAAATAATATAAATTAAAATTCAGCCATGGAGGTGAAAATAATGGCAGTTAAGATCAGACTTAGAAGAATGGGTGCTAAGAAGGCTCCTTTCTACCGTGTAGTTGTTGCAGATTCAAGATCTCCCAGAGACGGAAGATTCATTGAAGAAATCGGCTTCTACAATCCTATGACAGATCCCGCTGAAATCAACATTGACGTTGAGGCAGCAAAGAAGTGGATCGCTAACGGTGCACAGCCCACAGATACTGCAAAGAGTCTCTTGAAGAAGAGCGGCGTAATCGACTAAGCTTGGAGGGACAGTTTTGAAGAAAATTCTTATCGACATTGCAAGTGCAATTGTTGACAAGCCCGAAGAAGTGAAGGTAAATGAGCGTATGGACGGAGACGTTCTCCATCTTGAGCTTTCGGTAGCCCCCGATGATATGGGTAAGGTTATCGGAAAGGGCGGTAGAATCGCCAAGGCTATACGTACGGTTATGAAGGCTTCTTCAACCAAAAATAATCAGCATATAGTTGTTGATATCATTTAAAAAAATGAAGTTCCGATAGGAACTTTATTTTTTTGTATATCATTATCAATCTCATCGGTGGTGCGTATATAGCTTGGGAAATGCTTTCGCTTTGTTGGATGATTACAAAATAAATAACGCAATTTTGTAAGTATTTACAATCTGCTGGTTGTTGCAAAAATATCAAATTCATGGTATAATATTGTGGAATAAATATTGAAAGGATTAAATTTATGAAGAGATTTTCAGCACTTGTATTGGTGTTCGCAATGTTACTGTCTTGTATGACAATGTTGCTTACGTCATGTGGAGAGGAAGAATCCAAAAAAGAAAACAACAAGCAGAATACAACTGATGAAAATATGGACGCAGCGCTTGAAGCAGGCGATATATTCGCAGAGCGTGCTGCTGTTGACGACGGACTGGACGATTGGGATTTTGGCGGCAGAACACTCAGAGTTGTTTGTCATAACAACGGATACGAAATGTTCACCAACGAAGAGGAAATTAATAAGGGTGACCTTATCAAGGACGCCAAGGCGGCAAGAAACAGAGCTGTAGAGGACAAGCTCAACGTTAACGTAGAGCTTACCTACAACGCCGGTATCACAGAGCTTCAGGAATACGTTTCCAAGACTATTCTTTCGGGTGTTGACGAATTTGACCTTATTGTTAATCATATTCTCACAGCAGGCGGTATGGTAACAAAGAATTTGTTCCTTAACTGGTACGATATTCCCCACGTAGACTTTTCAAAGCCTTGGTGGGCGGCTTCTACAGGTACAGAGCTTACTTATGACGGAAAATGCATTCTTGCTATTTCCGACATCAACGCAACCTCTATCACATCTACTTGCGTTATAGCGTTCAACAAGAATCTGGCAGCCTCCTATGACCTTGGCAACCTCTATGACGTCGTGCTGAACGGTGACTGGACGTATGACTATTTCTATAATCTTATCAAGGACGTATACATAGATTCCGACGGTTCCGGCGACAGGAGTGCAGGTGACTTCTACGGTGCTACCTTCTATATAGGCGATAGAACAAATGCTTGGCTTTGGGCATTTGACAATCCTGTTGTAACAAAGGACGAGGACGGAATTCCCGCCTTCTCTATCAAGTCTGACAAGATAAACAATATTATGCAGACACTTTATGACCTTTATTACAATACCACAGGTTTGGGAACAAGCACTATCACAGACTTTTCAGCAGAAAAGATGTTCCTTAACAAGCAGTCAATTTTCGTTGATATCACTCTCGGTTCCGTAACCGGTGAGGGCTTCCGTAACTTTGAGGACGATTACGGAATTCTTCCTTATCCAAAGTGGGATGAGTATCAGAATGATTATCATACTCACGTATACGGCGAATCTACTGTTTGCGCAGTTCCCAAGACAGCTAAGGATCTGGAATTTGTAGGCGTATGTGCCGAGGCTCTTTCTTATGAGTCTTGGAAGACGATCACTCCCACAATTTACGAGACCGCGCTTAAGACCAGATACCTTCGTGACTCCGAATCCAAGGAGGTTCTTGATATAGTTCTTGACCAGCGTTACTTCGACTTTGGCTTTGTATACGATAACTGGCAGGGCTTTGCATATACTGTAATGAATATGCTCAAGAGCTCAAATCAGAACTTCGAGTCCTTCTACGCAAAGAAGTACGGTAATGCAAGAGTTCAGCTCAAGAAGGTTATTAAGGCATTTGACAAGCTTTCATAGTAAGTGTTGATAAGATAATCAAAGCATTCCAAATAAAAGGACAAAAAAGAAACTCTTCGGAGTTTCTTTTTTTGCTTTATAGGAAAATTCTCTGTAATTACGCCTTGGTCGTTTCGCTTTTTTTGAACGCATGCAAAGCTTGGGATAGGTGAGAATTGCCAGCGGCTGCTAGCCGCTTTTTTATATGCTGGGAAATTGCATTTAATAGAACCTCGCCTTTTTACCTTGTTTGAGAGCGCATAGATTAGAATTTATTGTATTGTAACTGTTTGGTATTATAAATTGAATTAATCTTATTACAATTTGCTTTGAGGTATTGAAAAAATATAGCTTGTGTGTTATAATAACAAAAAAACAAAAGGAGATATTTATGAAAAGAGTATTGGCGCTTCTTTTAGCTTGTATGATGTTGGTTTCTTGCATGACTCTTGTATTTACATCATGCGGCGAAGAAGAAAAAACAAACGACAGAAACAAAGGCAACACAACAGCAGATGACAGTGGAGCTCTTGAGGCAGGAGATATTTTTGCTGAGCGTGCGGCAGTTGATGACGGACTTGGCGATTGGGACTTTGGAGGAAAAACACTCAGAGTCGTATGTCACAACGACGGCTATGAAATGTTCCCTCTTGATGAGGATATCAACAAGGGCGACCTTATTAAAGATGCTAAAGCTACAAGAAATACTGCGGTGGAGGACAAGCTTAATGTTAATTTAGAGCTTACCTACCATGCAGGTATCGTTGAGCTTCAGGAATATGTTCAGAAATCAATTCTTTCCGGTGCAGACGAATTTGACCTTATAGTAAATCACATTCTTACTGCAGGCGGTATGGTAACAAAGAATTTGTTCCTTAACTGGTACGACGTTCCCCACGTAGACTTTTCAAAGCCTTGGTGGGCGGCTTCTACAGGTACGGAGCTTACTTATGACGGCAAATGTATCCTTGCTATTTCGGACATCAATGCTACTTCAATTACATCTACCTGCGTTATCGCATTCAATAAGAGTCTTGCCGCATCTTATGATCTCGGAAACCTTTATGATATTGTCCTTTCCGGCAATTGGACATTTGACACAATGTACAATATGATAAAGGACGTTTACGTTGACTCTGACGGTTCGGGAGACAAGAGTGTCGGTGACTTCTACGGCGGTGCTTTCAGTGTAGGTGATGGCTGTAATGCTTGGCTTTGGGCATTTAATAACCCTGTTGTAACAAAGGATGCGGATGGAATTCCCGCCTTCTCTATCAAGTCTGATAAGATAAACAATATCATGCAGACACTTTTCGATTTCTATTATAACACTAACGGTATAGGAAATAATATCGAAATGTCAGATTTCAATGGCCTTAAGATGTTTACAAACAGACAGTGCATTATGACTCCCATCACTCTCGGTCACGTTACAAATGAGCAACTTCGTAACTTTGAGGACGATTACGGTATCCTTCCTTATCCCAAGTGGGACGAATACCAGGACAACTACTACTCACATGTATTCGGTGAATCTACTGCTTGTGCAGTTCCCAAGACCGCAAAGGACCTTGAGTTCATCGGTGTTTGCGCCGAGGCTCTTTCGTATGAATCTTGGAAGACAGTTACTCCCACCATTTATGAGACAGCACTTAAGACCAGATACCTTCGCGACTCCGAGTCCAAGGAGGTTCTTGATATAGTTCTTGACCAGCGTTACTTCGACTTCGGATTTGTATATGATAACTGGCAGGGCTTTGCTTATACTGTAATGTATATGCTCAAGGACCAGAAGGAAAACTTTGAGTCCTATTATGCATCAAGATATCCTTCGGCAAGATTACAGCTTAAGAAGGTTATTAAGGCATTCGACAAGCTCGCATAAAGCGGTCAGCGACCGCAGGCAAATGTATATCCCAACCAAATAAAACGGTGAGATTCCGTTAAAAGCAATCAGAAATAAGCCTCCGCGGTAAATGCACCCGTGGAGGCTTTCTGTTTTTGAATCGAATTCGTCGCATTTTGGCAAAATACGACATTGCATCCGATGTAAAATGAGTCATAAACAAACGACGTATGAATAAAATGAAGTAAAAACATTGGAGGCATAAGATGAACGATAAACATTATTTTCCCGAAGGAATGTTAATAAAGACTGCGGCAAACAAGGCGGCAATGGCAAGTCTTTCTACGCTTGATGAGGCAAGAAACAGCGGAAGAATACTGGAAGCTATAGTCAATCTCTGCGGTGAGGATTTTGAACTTTCCTTGGATTTGGGAGTATGTCGAGGAATAATTCCCAGAGAGGAAGCGGCTTGGAGCGAGGATGGCAGTATTCCGCGTGATATTGCAGTTATAACCAGGGTAGGCAAGGCAGTGTCTTTTATAGTTGAATCTATTACAAGAGACGAAAACGGCGAGCCTGTAGCATATCTTTCGCGCAGAAGAGCACAGGAGGAATGCGTGAAAAACTATCTCAATAAATTGGAGATAGGCGACGTTATTGATGCAAGAATTACGCATTTTGAACCGTTTGGTGCATTTTGTGATATAGGTTGCGGAGTGGTGTCGTTGCTTTCCATAGATTCAATTTCGGTGTCAAGAATAGCGCATCCCAGCGACAGATTTGCCGTAGGTCAAATGATAAAAGCTGTTGTAAAATCCAGAGAGGAGCCTTTGCCTGTAAGAGGCAACGTGTCAAACGGACGAATTGCACTGTCACACAAGGAGCTTCTTGGCACGTGGGATGAAAATGCTCAGCGCTTCAAGATAGGGCAGACCGTGGCAGGTGTGGTGAGAAGTATTGAAAATTATGGAATATTCGTTGAGCTTGCACCAAACCTTGCGGGGCTTGCGGAATGGAAAAGCGACGTACAGGTGGGACAAATCGCATCCGTCTACATAAAAAACATTATTCCGCAAAAAATGAAAGTAAAGCTTGTTATTGTGGATAGCTATACGGCAGATAAGCACTTTATTAAGAATGAGTATTTTATTACAAAAGGTAACGTGTCGGATTGGATATATTAATTTCAAGGAGTGCGTAAGCACTCCTTGAAATTTGCCTGAAAGTATGATATACTCATTTTGAATAAATATAAGGACAAAAAAATGAAGATAGGAATACTGACACTTGGTTGCCGCGTAAATCAATACGAATCGGATGCAATAGCTCAAAGGCTGGAGAATAAGGGCTATGAGATAAGCGATTTTGAAAACGGCTGTGATGCTTACATAATAAATACTTGTACGGTTACTGCCGAAAGTGATTCGAAGTGCCGAAAGGCTATACGCCGCGCTCTTCGTTACGGTGCACCTGTTGCCGTAATAGGCTGCTTTGTTCAAGGGAATGTGGAGAATGCAGAAGAGCTTGAAAGGGTAAACTATATTTCGGGCAATAAAAATAAAGGCGAAATTGTTGATTTTATTGAAAATATAATCGCAGGTGAAAGAATAGACAGAAGAGCATCTCTTTTGGGTGCTGAATATGAAAATCTGTCTATTACGTCCTGCCGCTACGTAAAAGCGTATGTGAAAATAGAGGACGGCTGTAACAACTTTTGTTCGTATTGTTACGTTCCTTACGTGCGAGGCAGAGTGCGTTCCAGGAGCGAGGAGGACGTAATCTCCGAGGTGAAGAAGCTTAAGGCTTCGGGGTATAGAGAGTTGATACTGACTGGCATTGAGACGTCGGCATACGGTGAGGACAAAAGCACCAAAGAGCCTCTTTGCGAGCTTGTCGAAAGGATTCAAAGGGAGTGCCGCATCGAACGTTTGCGCTTTGGTTCACTTAATCCTGCCTTTTTTACTCCTGAGCGTCTTGAAAGACTGTCAAATGCAGGAGTTATGCCTCATTTTCACCTGTCTGTACAAAGCGCATCAAGTGATATTTTAAAGAGTATGAGACGTAATTATACGGCAGATGACTTATATAGGACGGTGGAGGAGATAAAACACTTCTTTCCGTTAGCAAATTTGTCGTGTGATATGATTTGCGGCTTTCCTGGTGAAAGTGAAAAGGATTTTGAAGAAAGTCTTACGTTTATAGACAAAGCAAACGTTTTGCATACCCACGTTTTTCCCTATTCAAAAAGAGTGGGTACACGTGCCTCCCTCATGGAAAACGAGGTGTCGGATTTTGAAAAGCACCAAAGGGCAAGAATAATGATGGAGCAAGCGGATAAAGTGCACAAAAGAATATTTTCTTCCAATGTGGGCAGAGAATATAATGTACTTGCGGAATTTTTTAAGGGAAGTAACGTTCTTGGGTATACGGAAAACTTTATAAATCTACGGTTCCCGCGTCCTGATGGATGCAATAAAGGTGATATTGTTAAGGTGAAGATTACAGATGAAATGGATTTAAATAAAAATTCATAAATTGATAATCACTATAACAAAAATACTTGGTAATATATAGAAAAGTAAATCTTTGTTAATATTTTAAATGTGAACAAAATTTATAAAAGATAAAAAATATCCCTTAAAATAAGGGGTTTGAAAGGAAAGTGTAAATTATGTCTACAAAAATTCTTGTAATTGATGACGACGCTAATATTTGTGAGCTGTTGAGAATCTTTCTCGAAAACGAAGGCTATAAGGTGAAAAGCGCAGGAGACGGAGCTGAAGGTATAGCCGCGTTTAAGGCATACGAACCGGACTTGGTGCTCCTTGATATTATGCTTCCCAAGAAGGATGGATGGCAGGTTTGCCGTGAGATAAGAGAGATGTCTCAAAAGCCCATCATTATGATAACAGCCAAGGGAGAGGTGTTTGACAAAGTTCTCGGTCTGGAGCTTGGCGCAGATGACTTTATAGTGAAGCCTTTTGACACAAAGGAAATTTCTGCGCGTGTAAAGGCAGTGCTTCGCCGTTATACTGCACACAACCGCACTGATGAGGATGAGGTTGTAAAGTTTGAAAACATCGAGATAAGCTTGAGAAAGTACGAATTGAAGCTCAACGGAAAGGCTGTTGATATTCCCCCCAAGGAATTGGAGCTGCTTTATTTCCTTGCTTCAAATTACAACAGGGTGTTTACCCGTGACCAGCTTCTTGATAAGGTGTGGGGCTTTGATTACTTGGGTGACTCAAGAACAGTTGACGTTCACGTTAAGAGACTCCGCGAAAAGCTTGAAGGTGTCAGTGATAAATGGAACCTTAAAACTGTTTGGGGCGTTGGATACAAGTTTGATCTTTTGTAAAGAGCGGTGCTGAAAAATGTGTAAAAACATATTCAGTCAGTATATTCTGACCTTTATGGTTATAGTAATTATCTGTTTCCTGACGCTGAGTATAGTTGTCACGTCACTTGTGGGGAATTATATTTCCGAAATGAAAAGTGAACTGATGGACAACACCTGTCAGAGCATTTATTCCAGTCTTAACGGTGTTATGGCGATGAGTAAAATGCCGCTTGATACCGTTATAAAAATTGACAACGGATATATAGTTGACTTTCTTAACCGTAACGCAGATAATAATGATGCTATAATCTTCATTGCAGATCATACGGGAAAAATACTTGTGTCAAGTGACAACGGAGTAGGTGTACTTCCTGACGTTATAGACTCCTCTTTGGTTGAAGCGTATCTTTCGGGGGATTATCTTTTTTCCGACCTGGACGGGATATTCGATACCGAGCATATAAACGTAATAAGACCTATAAACCTGTTTCCCGCAGGAAGAGTTGACTACAATGCTCAGGCAAATTCGGGAGCAATATTTATATGCTCGGAGAATACAAACCCTGTATACGAAAAGCTTGGCTCTACAATTGTTATGACGGTAATCTGGATTTTTGCAATTTCCCTTGTGGCAGTATATTTTGTCAGCGAAAGAATATCCAGACCGTTGAAGGAGATGAGCTACGCCGCAAAGAGCTTTGCTCAAGGAAAATTCAACGTTCGAGTGCCTGTAAGAGGTAATGACGAGGTGGCAGAGCTTGCTACAGCTTTTAACAATATGGCAAATGACCTTGAAAAGCTGGAGGAGAACAGAAGCACGTTCCTGTCAAACGTTTCCCACGACCTTCGAACCCCTATGACTACCATATCCGGATTTGTAGACGGTATTCTTTCGGGTGCCATTCCAAAGGATAAAGCTGACCACTATCTTGAGATAGTTTCAAACGAAATAAAACGTCTTGCACGTCTTGTAAATTCCCTTCTCGATATCACTCGTATACAGTCGGGTGAGCGAAAGTTCAATATGACTGTATTTGATGCTTGCGAGCTTGCACGTCAGGTTCTGATTTCTTGCGAGTCCAGAATAGATTCCAAAAATCTTGACGTAAGCTTTGAATGTGACGATGACAATATGAATGCCGTTGCCGACAGAGATGCAATACATCAGATAATGTATAACCTTATAGACAATGCTGTCAAGTTTTCCGACGAGAACGGAGCTCTTTCGGTAAAGCTCAGGGAAAACGACAAAAAGATTGTTATGACAGTAAGGAATACGGGTAAGGGAATTGCCGCCGAGGACCTTCCTCACGTGTTCGACCAGTTTTATAAGTCCGACCGCTCACGTGGAATTGACAAAACAGGACTGGGTCTGGGACTTTATATCTGTAAGACGATCATTGACCAGCACGGCGAAGAAATGTGGGTCAAGTCGGAAGAAAACGCGTGGTGCGAGTTTACCTTCACGCTTACAAAAGAAAAGAAAAAATGATGCAAGCTTTTGCTTGCATCACTTTTTTATATGCTGGGAAATTGCATTAAATCAACCTCGCCGTTTCGCATTGTAGGGATATACCTAATGGTTACGGTAGGCGAGATTTGCCGGCGGTCGCTGACCGCTTTTTTATATGCTGGGAAATTGCATTCAGACTACTTTACTGTGTTTGTCCTGCCCCGTCTTGGCAGTGTAGTCTTCAAAACGGTTGAAGTTTTCACCGCCAAATCGTATAAGAAGCTGTTCGTTTTTTGTGTACGTGTTGTTATCAAGTTTTATTTGTGACTCGGCTTCGGCTGAAATGATGGAATATATCGCCGCACCTACAGGCGCGTTTCCAAAGACGTTGTTTTCAATCAATAGCTTTCCGCCCTCTGTTGCACTCTCCATACGCCAAAGGAAAATGTGGTGTCCCATAGGCTGTGGATATATTTCGGAATATCTTGGAAGCTCTTCGCCAAGCATTGCAAATCCGCATCCTGCATTCAAACAGGTATTACCTGTAAATTCGGAGTCGATCGGCAGCTTGTTTCTGTATTCAAACGCTGCCATACCGTAGCTGTCAAAGGTATTGTTACGGCATATAAAATTGCGTGCCGGAATTACAAGTGAGGGGGAGCCTTGATGAGTTATGCAAGAATCGTATACTTGACTAAACGTACAGTTTTCTATAAGAACATCCTCGCCGTACTGCCAGAACTCAATGGCGTTTCCAAAACGCACCTTGGTGTTCTTGTAGAACATACATCCGCCGATATTTTCAAAAATACAGTTTTTTATAACAACGTTTTTTCCTTGACCGGCAAGACCGTGAACACCGCTGTTCATAAATCTGAGGCCGTCGAAAACAGTTCCGCTTTTGATATATCCCAGATTTCTGCTTCCGTAGTGGCATATTTCAATGTGAGAATAGAATTCGGCAGGATTCTTTTCGCTGTACATGAAAAGCTCCTGAACGTCGTACTCCTGAGGCTTTGTTTCGTCTGTTTGACGGCTGTCCCAAAAGTCTCCCTGATTGCACAGCTCATCTTTTTCCCAACGAAACGTTCCGTATCCGCCGTCCAGAACAATATTACCTACCTTGCCTTTTGTAGACTTGGTATATTTCCAAATATTCTTTTCCGTTTCCTTCCAGTCATCCTTGGAGGATGCGTCGAGTGAGCCGCAAAAGGTTGGTGCATCTCCGTCTCCGTATGCACCGTATTTTGCACCTTCTACAGTTTCGATGATACCACGGAAAAAACTGCCTCTTTTGAACAGCACCGTATCACCGTTGTTGATGTGGAGTGAGGCGTAATCTTTTTTGGGAGCGGTCCGGCTAAGACCGTCGTTTGTATCAAGTCCGGAGATACTGTCTACGTAATAAATCATTTTCTGTACACCTTAATTTTGTATTTCCTTTCAAGTCTTATGGGATGGTAGGAACGCTTCGAGACTCTAAGCCCTTCGATTCCCATATCCTCTTCTCTGTTAATAAACTCAGCAGGGTTATGACGGGCAAATTCACGCACGATCATCTGGTATGCACCGGGAATATCACGCCGTGCCTTTTCTATGTGAACGTAGAGTGTATCTCTTATGACCTCGCCAAAGGCAAAGGATACAATTTTTTCGTCGGCACGAATCAGACCGCCGGGCATAGTCAGTCTGTAAAAGTAAGTGTCAAGATATTTTTTCAGCCATTCTCGTTCATAAAGCGCCGTTTCGTCCATTCCCGAAGTATCAAAGGTCAGCTCTTTGTAAAACTCTAAAACCTCAGGGAGATTGTCCTTCGTGATTGCTTCATAGCTCCATTGATTGCAGGCGGCTAAAAATTTGTTGATGTGATTTCTTTGACCCGAAAAGCGCTTGCCTGCAAAGCTCGACAAATCCGAGTGCAAATATATATAATCAGCCCATCCCTCATCGCACTCAATATCGCTTACTCCAAAAGCTTGGCTCAGAGCTTCCACCTGTTCTTCGGTGAGAAGGGAAAAGCATATACGATCCGAAGAGTCAAGCAGGGCATTTGCCACTTCGGTAACGTTTGAGGTCAAAGGGGCATAGCACGGATTTCCATCTACTGTGTGACAAAGGACGGTATGACGACCCCGATCGTGGCGGCGAAGGATATTCGCCTTCCCGGTGTGCACAATATCGAAAATTAT
>JAZSDT010000119.1:0-7431 GCA_045531285.1 Eubacteriales bacterium | reverse complement strand
AAAAAGCATGACAGGCTACGGCAGAGCCCTTCTTGAAAAAGAGGGAATGGAGCTGACCTTTGAGCTCAAGAGCGTTAACAACCGCTATCTTGACACCTCTGTCAGACTGCCCAGAGCCTTTGGATACTTAGAGGACAAAATAAAAAAAGAGATAGCCAACCACACCTCCAGAGGAAAGGTTGACGCCTATCTTTCAATAAATATAATTGAGGACAGACTTACCAAAGTTACCGTTAATTATCCTCTTTTTGAGAGCTATCTTGCCGTTTTCAACGAAGTAAAGGAGAAATACGGACTCAGAGATGATACGGCGGTTTCTACAGTCATGAAGATCCCCGACGTCGTAGGAACAAAAAGCGACGAAGAGGACGAAGAAAAAATGGCAGCCCTTCTCTTTGAGGTAATGGGAGCAGCACTTGACAGCTATGACAAAATGCGCGAAACCGAGGGTAAAAAGCTTTACGACGATATTACCGAAAAGCTTGACAGAATAGAGGAGCTGAGAGCCGAGATAGCAAGACTGTCTCCCGAATCCGTAAAGGCATACGAGGAGAGACTTCGTGCAAGAATTGAGGAGCTTCTGTGCAATACAAATTACGACGAAACAAGAGTAATTACCGAGGTGGCGCTTTATGCCGATAAAGTGGCGGTAGATGAGGAAATAACCAGACTTGGCAGCCATCTTTCTCAGTTCAGAAGCATTATGAAGAGCAATGCACCTGCAGGCAGAAAGCTTGATTTTCTTACCCAGGAAATTAACCGAGAGGTAAATACTATCGGTTCAAAATGCTGTGAACTTGAAATTACAAAGCTTGTGGTTGAAGCCAAGAGCGAAATTGAAAAGATAAGAGAACAGATACAGAACGTTGAATAAGGAGTATTTTTATGAAAATGCTGTCATTGGGAACGGGAAATATGGTTGCGTGCGACAGAATAGTGTGTATCGTATCTCCCGACACCGCACCTGTAAAAAGACTTGTGCAGGACGCCAAGGACGAGGGAAGAGCCATAGACGTGACGGGCGGTAAAAAAACACTGTCCGTAATACTAACCGACTCAGACCACGTAATACTTTCAAAAATACGTCCCCATAAACTGAGAGAAGCTATAAATTCAAATGACGAGAGCGAAATAGAGGAAGAATAAAATGAGCAACAGAGGAAAGGTATTGATAGTTTCGGGTTCGGCAGGCAGTGGAAAATCCACTGTTCTTACCCCGTTTAAATCGGGTGAGATATCACCGTTCACGTTTTCGGTATCGGCAACCACCAGAAAGCCGAGACCGGGTGAGGTAGACGGACGCGATTATCTGTTTGTGACCAAAGAGCGTTTTGAAGAAATGATAGAAAACGGTGAGCTGATAGAGCATACCACCTTTAACGGAAACTATTACGGCACACCGAAAGCACCCCTTGAACGTCAGATAGAGGACGGCAAGGTGGTTATCTTGGAAATTGAAGTAGACGGCGCAGAACAGATAATGGGTCTGTTTGACAAGAACGATCTTATTTCGGTATTCCTTTCGCCTCCTGATTATAAAACGTTGGAGGCGAGACTCAGAGGCAGAGGTACAAACACCGAAGCGGATATAATCGAGCGTTTGGAAAGGGCAAAGGTAGAGCTTGAATTTTCACGCCTTTACTCAAATATACTTATAAACTACAATGACAGAGCTGTCGACGTAACCGAGGCTATCATAAGAATAGTAAACGGTGAGTCGGTGGACGGTCTTGATATATATTGCAGGAATACAGATGCCCTGCTGGAAAAATTCTACGAATAAAAACACAAACGAAAAGGAGATAAATTATCATGATGAACGAACCTTCAATCGAAAAGCTTACACAAAACGGAGTAAACCGTTATCAAGTATGTATTGCAACAGCAAAGATAGCACGCGAAATAATTGACGAGTACAACGCAGAGGCGGCAAGAATTACAGCTCAGGCAGAAAACGGACTCAGCGTTAAAAAGCCCGTGCACGATGACAAGCCTGTCAAGACAGCTGTTCAGGCAATTGAGAGAGGCGATTTCAAAATCATTGTTCCTGAAGAGTAAGATTAGCGAAAAAGTGTCTTTTTTTGAGGGCTTTCCCGACTAAAAACATTGACAAAAACAATGAGATATGGTAAAATAAAGTGTCCTGTGACTGACGGTTTTTGCGAATTGACGCAGGGGAGCAGGACACAATATTGCCGACCGTCTGGGCAGTCCCCGAAAAACAAGGGACTGCCTTGCTCTTTTTTAGGGCGGCTTTAAAAAAATTAAAAATGGAGTTTTTATGAAAAAGGTTGCTATAATTATCGGCTCGGATAGCGATATGCCCGTAGCTGAAAAGGCTTATAATACTCTTAAGGAGTTAGAAATTCCCGCAACAGTGCATATACTTTCTGCCCATCGCACACCTGAGGAGGCACGTGAGCTTGCAGTAAATGCAAGAGCTAACGGCTACGGTGCAATAATAGCGGCAGCAGGTATGGCGGCACACCTTGCAGGTGCTATTGCGGCAAACACAACCCTTCCCGTTGTAGGAATCCCCGTTAAGTCGGGAGACCTTGGTGGAATGGATGCACTTTTGTCAACCGTTATGATGCCCTCGGGTATTCCCGTGGCTACGGTTGCTATTGGCGGCGGCGTTAATGCGGCGCTTCTCTGCGCCGAAATGTTTGCTATTACAGACGATGCTCTTCGCGAGAAGCTTGAAAAGAAGCGCGCGGATAACACAAAGGCAGTGCTGGAGAAAAACAAGGCTGCAGCAGAAAGATTTAACTGATAAAATAAAAAGAATACATAAAGGAGAACAAAACTATGGCAATGACAAAGATTTACACAGGTAAGACAAAGGATGTATTTCAGCTCGATAACGGAAACGTACTTCTTAAGTTTAAGGACGACTGCACAGGAGCTGATGGCGTATTCGATCCCGGTGCAAATACTGTAGGACTTCAGATCGAGGGCGTTGGCAAGGTGAATCTCAGGATGTCTGTTTATTACTTTGAAAAGCTTAAAGAAGCAGGTATCAAGACACATTACGTTTCTGCAGATATCGAAAATACTACCATGGAGGTTCTCCCCGGAAAAGTATTCGGTAAGGGCCTTGAGGTAATCTGCCGCAAGAGAGCGGTAGGCAGCTTCTTCCGTCGTTACGGTGAATACGTAGAGGAGGGTGCTGAGCTTCCTTACTACGTTGAAATGACCTTCAAGAACGATGAGAAGGGCGATCCCCTTGTAACAAAGGACGGACTTGCAGTTCTTGGCGTTATGACCGAGAAGCAGTATGACGACGTTAAGGATATGACACAGAAGATTACGAAAATTATTTCCGATGACCTTGCAGAGCTTGGTCTTGACCTTTATGACATTAAGTTTGAGTTTGGCTACAACGGAGACGAGGTAATCCTTATTGACGAGATTGCTTCGGGTAATATGAGAGTATATAAGGACGGCGAATACGTTGATCCTATGAGCCTTTCCGACCTTTTCTTCTCGGTAAGATAAGAGGGCGTAATGGGAGGATTTTTCGGACTGTCATCAAAAAGGGACGCTGTTTCGGATGTTTTCTTCGGCACCGACTACCATTCGCATCTTGGCACACGCCGAGGAGGTATGGTATCGTGGGACAGCGAGGACGGATTTACAAGAGATATCCACAATATAGAAAATTCACCGTTCAGAACAAAGTTTGATAACGTGCTAAATGATATGAAGGGTAATTCCTGTATCGGAGTTATCAGCGACAGCGACCCACAGCCTCAGCTGGTTCGTTCGAGCCTTGGCACTTATGCCATAGCTACTGTTGGAAGAATAAATAACGTTGAGGAAATAATCGAGGAGCATTTTCACAAGAGGGGCGGTTATCATTTTGATTCTCTGAGCGGAGGAAAGATAACCACCACCGAGCTTGTGTCGGCACTTATCGATATAAAAGAGGACTTTGTTGCAGGTATTCGCTTTGCCCAACAGGTAATTGACGGAACGGCGCTTATCCTCATATTGAAATCCAATGGAAACATTATTACTGCGCGTGATAAATGCGGAAGACTTCCTCTGTCCATCGGACGTGACGAGGATGGCTACTGTGCGGCTTTTGAAACCTATTCTTTCACAAAGCTGGGCTATGAAAAGGTTCGTGACCTTGCCCCGGGAGAGATAGTGGAGCTGTCACCCGACGGAGTTACAGTGCTTTCCGAAGGACATAAGTGCAAGAAGATGTGCTCGTTTTTGTGGGCTTATTACGGATACCCCGCTTCCAGTTATGACGGGGTTAACGTGGAGGTAATGAGAACACGTAACGGCGAGATAATGGCTGAAAACGACGGAAAGCTGGATATTGATTCTGTTTCGGGAGTACCCGATTCCGGAACGCCCCACGCTATCGGATATGCCAATAGGTCAAAAATACCTTTTACAAGACCGTTTATTAAATATACACCTACTTGGCCACGCTCTTTTATGCCTTCAAGTAAGGCGCAGAGAGCAAGGATAGCAAAAATGAAGCAGATACCCGTACATGATTTTATCGAAAACAAGAAGATGCTTCTTGTGGATGACTCTATAGTACGAGGCACACAGCTGCAGGAGACCATAGAGTTTCTTTATGAAAACGGAGCAAAAGAAGTTCATATGCGCTCTGCCTGTCCGCCTATAATGTACGGATGCAAGTTCCTCAATTTTACGAGAGCTTCTTCGGAGTATGATTTTATAGCAAGACGTATTATTCTGGAGCTCGAAGGCGAGGATGGTGAAAAGTATATCAAAGAGTATTCGGACCCTTCTACAACTAGAGGAAAGAAGCTCAGACAGAAAATATGTGAAAAGTTTGGCTTTGCCTCTCTGGAGTATCAGACACTTGAGGGCATTGTTAAGGCAATAGGCTTTGATGAAGAAGAGCTGTGTACGTATTGCTGGACCGGTAAGGAATAACTAAAAGGAGATTATTATGGAGTATAAATCTAATTCAGAGAGCTACGCTGCAGCAGGTGTTGATATAACAGCAGGCTATAAAGCAGTTGAGCTTATGAAAAAACATATAGCAAGAACCCAGAACGAAGGCTCAATGACAGATATCGGTGGCTTTGGCGGTTTGTTTGTGCCCAACCTTACCGGAATGAAAAATCCTGTTCTTGTCAGCGGTACAGACGGTGTAGGAACAAAGCTTAAGATAGCATTTTTAATGGACAAGCATGATACCGTAGGTATCGACTGTGTTGCAATGTGTGTAAATGACGTTATCTGTTGCGGAGCAGCCCCTCTTTTCTTCCTCGACTATATCGCTTGCGGCAAAAACGTGCCCGAGAGAATAGCGGAGATCGTTTCAGGTGTTGCTGAGGGCTGTGTGATGTCAGGCGCGGCACTTATCGGCGGAGAAACAGCGGAAATGCCCGGCTTTTATCCTGTTGATGAGTATGACCTTGCAGGTTTTGCCGTAGGTCTCGTTGACAGAGAAAAGGTAATTGACAACACAAAGATGGCTGAGGGGGACGTGGTTATTGCCCTTCCTTCGTCAGGCGTGCATTCAAACGGATTTTCTCTTGTAAGAAAGGTGTTTGACGTAGAAAAGGCAGACCTTAAGACTCCTATTGCCGAGCTTGGCGGAAAAAGTCTTGGCGAAGCACTTCTTACTCCCACAAAAATATACGTAAAGCCCGTTCTCGCACTTCTTGAGAAGGTGCAGGTAAAGGGTATTTCACATATTACAGGCGGTGGCTTCTATGAGAATATACCCCGTTCTATTCCCGACGGTCTCTGTGCAGAGATAAAGAAGGATGACGTCAGAGTTCTTCCTTTGTTCGATCTTATTGCAAAGACAGGCAATATTCCTGAGCATGATATGTTCAACACCTTCAATATGGGCGTTGGCATGAGTATAGTTGTTCCTGCCGATGAGGTTGACACAGCTCTTGAGATACTCAAGGCTCAGGGTGAGGATGCATACGTGATCGGTAAGATAGTAAAGGGCGAGGATAAGATAAAGCTTATATAAGCAATCTTAAGGAACTAAATGAAAAAAATTAAAATAGCAGTATTTGTTTCCGGAGGCGGAACTAATTTACAGGCGTTGATAGACTCCGAAAAAAGAGGAGAAATCCCTAGCGGAGAAATAGCACTGGTTTTGTCAAATTCTGCCGGTGCATACGCTCTTGAGAGAGCAAAGAACGCAGGCATCAAGTCGGTGGTCGTACTCAAAAAGGAGCTTGGCAGCCAGGAAGCTTTTGAAGAAAAGGTAGTTGAAATATTGGAGCAGGAAGAAATAGAGCTGATCGTCCTTGCCGGTTTTATGTCAATACTTACCAAAAGCTTTACAGACCGTTATCCCGAAAGAATAATCAATATTCACCCATCACTGATCCCTTCGTTTTGCGGTAAGGGTTATTGGGGACTTCACGTTCACGAGGCAGCTCTTGAAAAGGGAGTAAAGGTGACGGGAGCTACGGTACATTTTGTAAATGAAATTCCCGACGGTGGAAAGATAATAATGCAAAAGGCTGTAGATATTGCCGAGGACGATACTCCCGAGACACTTCAGCGCCGCGTTATGGAAAACGCGGAATGGATAATTCTTCCCAAGGCAACCGAGAAGGTAGCCAAGGAGCTGTTGAAGCTCGATTTATAAAACTAACCTTTCATTTTCGGTTTACACCCAAAAATCACACCGTGAACCTGTAACTAAATTTTGAAGGATTTTTTCACAAGACGACGCACGAGCGAGCGAACCGAGGAAGCTTTACTTTCTGTAAAGCGACGAGAGCGAGTCGAGAGAGTGCTAAGTATTGCAGAAAAATACGAAAAAATTCAAAAATCACACCGTGTCAAAAAACAGTTTTTCCCGATTCCGACAAAATTTAGCGCAAGACGAGGAAACAAGAACAGGGCAAGGAAAACTTACTTTGGTAAGTTGACGAAGACCTGTTTGCAGTTGACAAAGTATTGCACGAAATTTTTAAGGAATCAAGGCGTCGCGTACTTAAAAGTACGGCAGTGCGAGGGAGGGACGAAGAAGCGGAGAGCCTCCGCTGGCAAATCTCGCCTATCGCAACGTTGTGCATACACTCAAACAAAGCAAAACGGCGAGGTGATATTAAATGCAATCTACCAGTATATAAAACTAAGCTTTCGTTTTCGGTTTACACCCAAAAATCACACCGTGAACCTGTAACTAAATTTTGAAGGATTTTTTCACAAGACGACGCACGAGCGAGCGAACCGAGGAAGCTTTACTCTCTGTAAAGCGACGAGAGCGAGTCGAGACAGTGCTAAGTATTGCGGAAAAATACGAAAAAATTCAAAAGGTGGGAGTTTTGGAGGGGAAATCGCGGAGTGCGACGGCGTCGCTGTACTTATGTACAGCAGTCCGAGCAACCCGCGAAGAAAATGAAATTTTCAAAAAAAGGAAGAAAACCGAAGGTTTTCAACAACAAAAAAGGATATACC
>JAZSDT010000122.1:0-5498 GCA_045531285.1 Eubacteriales bacterium | reverse complement strand
GTGGATACCTCGGGCACTTCGTTTACATCCTCAGCCTCAGCCGCAAAACACGGCACATAGAGGCACATCACAAACACGAGAATGAAGCAAAGGATAATTAAAATTTTTTTCATAGTTCCTTCTCCTTATGTAAAATCGTATGCTTCCATAATCTCATCAAGGCGCTTCTCCAACCCAGAGAGCCTGTCCTTAAGAGCTTTGTTCTCGATGCGGATCTCCTGGTTTTCGAGCTTTAACGCGACTACGGTCTGCGGCAAATTCATATCGTTAGGAGAGATCAGGATGCCGCCGCCCGCCTGCGCCTCCGCTTTTAATTCTTCACACGCCCACTTCTTTGCGGGTGTAGTGCCATCGAGAATAACTATCGTTACTTTTATCTCTCCATGTAGCATCTTTACCGGTACAGAACATTTGCCATCACAAAGCTCGCGGTAATAAGAATTTCCGAAGTTTTCAAAAATCGCCGTAGCGCCCGATGGAGCGCCCAAAAAGTCTACATACAGGTAATCGTAGAGCAGTTTAGGCTGCCTTGTAAGAATAACGGCGGTACCATTGTCAAGAAGTTTATACTCCATGCTGCACCTCCGCTTTTATCTTTTCAACCTTTTCGTTGTACTCTAAAAACTTAGCAATACCTTTTCGCTTGGTTATTTCTTCGCCGAAGTTTTCTTTAAGAATATCAATGATATCCTTTATTGCCTTGCGGTCAATAGAATTTTCTTTATCCTTGTCGAAGGCGGCTCTAATAGCGACCTTTGCTTTGTCATTAGAATAGTCTTCCGACCAACCGTTATCGGCAGCGAGTTCTTTTTTCTCGTCTTCGGTAAGCTCAGTAAGGTCGGTAATGTCAGTAAATTCGGCAATTTCAATGTATTCATTATTCATTAGCCTTTACCCCTTTCTTGTGACATATACGATATTGCTCGGAACTGCCATTTCGTGTTCGTTTACAGGCACAATATCACCGCCACCCTCAACCTCTATTGAGTTATCCTCGGCGAAAAGGTCGGTTATATCGGTTATGACAGGCGTTGCGAGTTCGTATTCAAGCTCAACAGGATTTCCGCTTGCTTCTTTAGCATCAAGCCAAGCCTTCCACTCTGCGAGGGTTGCAATGTCGGTACAAAAGTATACAGAAGTAAGTGTTGGGTGGTCGCTATATTGCCCCGCAAAACCGTCCAGCCACGAGCTACTTTTGTTTTCAAATGGGCAACAATCAGATGTCTCAAGCCCTACCTTTTTATCGGAAATGTGCATATAATATACATACGCACCGTTTGAAGTTTGATTAACGTAAGACTGCCAAGCTCCACTCTTGCTATTGAGTATTACGCTTTTCTTTCTCTGCACAAACTCAACCTTTTTGTCAGTCCATTGAATATAGTTTTTGTCAAGTCCGAAACCGTCAACCCTTGCCTTAATTGCCTCTACGGGAATTGTGATTGAGTCGATAAGCTCGCCTTTGTAAGGTTTAAAGACTGTTCCCTCGGGTGCAAGCTCAAATCCAAAAGTATCGCTATCCTCATATTTCCAAACCATAATCTTGGCGTTGAAAGTATATTCGTCGGGATAGTAATTCTCATATTGCTCGCCTGCGGGCATTTCCAAACTTATATAAAGATGTTCACTCGTAGCGTCCAAATCGTCACGAAGTTCGTAAGTAATGTCATGATAGCCTGCGTTACTCTCGACAAATACATAATATTTTGCGTTTTTAGACATTTCGGAATCAATAGCAAGCATAACTTTAAATCCTTGCTGAGATGTCAAAGGAATAGTTAAAGAGCCGTCAGTTTCTATTGTAAAATCAATAGGTTGGTCTATGCCTCCTACTGCATAACAAGTAAAAGAAGCAGGATTTAAGACATTCTCATTCTTTTTCTCGCTTACAACCGCCGTAACCTCTGCATGTCTAAAGCCTAGTGTGTAAGGCTCAAATACTGTTCCCTCGGAAGCAGGATAAAGCTCGTACCGCTCTGTTGTTACACTTTCGTCTTTATAGACCATTAGTCTGAATGTCCTGTTAATATCTGGAATATACTCCCAATCGCGGTCATATAACCGTATATACATATAGCGAACATTTCCATCAGCATCAGTTTCTTCAGTAATAGTATCGTCGTTTGAGAGTCCTTGTGCATACCAATAATACCTTCCGACACTTCCCAAACTTTCAAACGCAATTTTAAAATATAAATAGTCGTTAATAACTGATACCTCTACATAATCATTTGCAAGATATTTAACTTCCAATTCGCCGCCATATTCACCATTGTCAATAGATATATTTCGGGGATTAAATAAGTTTCTCGTCAAAAGTGCCTTTTCAGTCGCACCACCTATACTCTTTACGAGTGCATATTTACCCACTTCCGCAGGAACGGATTTTTCGTAAGCGGTTGTTTTGTCCTCGGTGTATGTGAGGGTTAAGGACTCCAAATCGGAGACTCTTTCTTCAAGCAAATTTTGCTTTTCTGAAAGGGCGTTGTCTGCATCGTCTACATATTTCTTCGAGGTTGCACTGTATGAAGTATTGCTTGGCTTCTCGGGAACATATAGGTTGCCGTCCCAAGTTCTACAAGGTATTGCATCAGCAATAATATTCGAGTTGACTGTGTAATTAGTCTGCTCTCCCTTCCCATCAGTGCCGTATAGTTTGTTGGCTTCTTCGGTTTTGTCGAGCTTGTTGGCGAGCTTTTCGTTTACACTAGGGAAGTCAAAAGATGCTCCCCATACTACAGGGCAATTTGACTCATTCCAACGGTAATGCCAATCGGTAGGCTTTGACTCAGTTTCGCAGTAAATAGTAAGACTTGTGCAATCTGAAAATGCTTGGTCACCTATAGATGTAATGCTTTTAGGAATAGATATACTAATAAGGCTTGTACAATTATAGAACGCACGAGCACCTATGCTCTCACAAACGCTTCCTTCCTCAAATTCAACACTAACAATTTTAGGAGTAGAACTATCGGCAAAGAAAAGACGGTCGGGAATTTTAGTAACAGTCTTACCTATGATAACCTTAATACCTTCTCCTTCTATTCCTGCGTTGATAAACGGTGGCATACCGCCGTGTAAATCATTCATTGCGGTTGCATTGAAGTTTATTCTCGTAAGTGCTATGCAATTTTTGAACGCATGATAACCGAAAGAAGTGAGCGATTTTCCAAGCGTTATCTCTGAAAGACCAGAGCAACCGTCAAACGTATAATTGCCGATTGAAGTAACCCCATTTCCAATAGTCACATTCTTAAGTTTTGTACAACCTGAGAACGCAGAGTCAATAATTGCGACAATACTATCGGGAATATTGACACTTGTAATGTTTGTGTTATCTTTAAAAGCATTAACTGCTATACGTTTAACAGGCAAGCCTTCATAAATGCTCGGTATAATTATATCTGTATCGGTAGCAGTACCTATACCCGAAACGAAATAATAAGTACCGTCTTGGCTTAAGGTATAGCTTAAGCCCTCTGTATAAGTAGGAAGTGCGTTTTCGACAGCTCCGATTTTCTCAAGTACTAATTTCTCAAGAGCATCAAAATAAGTTTTCAGTACCGCTACATGTTGTTTTTCTTTTTCGGTTAATATTAACCAGTCGATATCATTTAACGAATAAACAATATTTGTCGGTGCTGCAAGCTTGTCAGCATTTGCGGAACGAATTATTCCCCCTTGTTGAACTGCAATCACGTTACTATCTACAAAATAGTTCGTTACGTCAACTACATTAGGGAAACTTAAATCATTTAAGTTAGCGTCTTTTGTCACAGTAAATGTTATAGTACCATCATCGTTCCACTCGATATAAGTACCTTCTCTGCCATAGCCATCAAAAATCTGTACTTCCTCGGGTATGTTAAGAATTCCAAGTACAGTCTCACCGTCCGCTCCTATGCTCTCAATTCTCGTAATCGCGACATTTTTGACTTCCTCAAAGTAAGGCTCGAATTCCGTATCATTGGGAGCTGTGGTAATTTCAACAGTATCGCTCTCTCCGTATTTCCAGAGCATCATCTTTATGTTAAAGGTGCCTCCGTAACTCGAAGATGCCTCAAGAGTGATACTGATATAACCACCATGATTAACTATAGTAACCTCGTTATCACATTCGATATGGTAATAATATTTTCCAGCACTCAATTGCGAATTATAAATGCTTGTCGTTGCTCTGCTGCCATGAGTACGAACTGTAAGAGAACCATCATCATTTACTGTCATCTCACACGGTGCAGGCGGTGTTACTGGTATAGCACCTCCAAAGTTATAGCCAAAAGATACCGATGCAGGATTAATTTTATTTTTACTAGCCTTGGTCGCACCGCCTATGCTTTTAACAAGCGCATATTTGCCAACCCCGGCAGGTACAGTTTTCTCATATCTGTTTGAAGTGTCCTCTTTTTTTCTTGCGTTCTCTTTTAAAAGAGAGAGTTCTTTTGTGATGTTATTGATAAAGGATTGCAAGCTACATCTTTCTTCCGCGGTTGCAGAAGCATATACCTGCAATAATTTGTCTGCAAAAGCTCCACTCGCAAAGCTATCCACAATATCCTTTAAGCTTGCTACGCCTAAACGCTCTAACGGAATGCGAATATAATCTGCCGCTTCGTCAGAAGCAAGTGTTGTCTGCAATTCATTGATTTTCTCTGCAAGAAATGTTGCAAGCTTGTCAAACCATAATTTTAACTGTGTTGAAGAAAGACCTCCTGCGCCGTATTGAGCGTTAGCGTTTGGTCTATCCGCAAGAGATTGCACGCCTTTTGATATAATTTGCGATTTCGAAATGCTCGTTAATTGTTTCATATAACCTCCTTACTCCTTATACCTTCCTGCTATGTTGTATCTAAAAGTGTTGTAATACAAGGCGAAAGGCTTGAGATATTCATCTGAATAGATATAATACTGCTTTTCTACCCATTGTTTCTCTTTCTCTTTTACGGAAAATAGGCTCTGCTCATTGGTGATGAAAGAATAATCTGAGAAATCCAAATTTTCAAAAGAAAAAAGGCTACTATTGATACGAGCAATTTGGTTATAAGGTTTTTTGTTGGTACGTACTTTGATTTTTGCAGCGGATGCCTGGAGGGATTTTGTCTTTACAACTGTAGACTTTTTCACTGTGTTTTTCGTTAGATGTGGCACTCCGCAGCAATCCATTTTTGTAGCACAACCGCAATTGATAGTCCTCTCATCGAAAGAGTAATATTGTGAAGGAATTTCGCCCATCTCGTTCCTCATATCGAAGTTGAAGGAGCATACCATTCCGTTTACTGTGCCGAAGAAAAGGTTGTTTTCAAGGCTCTTTACGATGCAAGCCTTATTGAATAAACCGCCCGTATAGTTTCCTTTGCCCTCGCAAAGATACGCCTCGTAGCGCACAAACTCGTTCGTCAGCTCATCGTAAACCTCGTGGATCGCGTAATATACGCCGATGCTATAAGAGGTATCGTCAATGATAACATTTACAAGCTCGTCAAAGAAGTCGGAGGCCA
>JAZSDT010000045.1:0-3937 GCA_045531285.1 Eubacteriales bacterium | reverse complement strand
CAAGTGCCCAAGGCATAGTTTCATCAATGTATTTATTTGCTCTCTTGAGAAGTGTCATAACGCTGTCAACCGCTTCTGACGTTCTGAACTCAAGCAGTTTTTCATAATAATCCTTAACGGTTGATTCAGCAAGCTCTGACAGTTCTTTATCAAGCTCTTCAGGGGATGTCGGAGCCGGTACTACGCCGTCAAAATACTTTTTATTCATTGCAACTGTTCTGCTAACAAGGTTTCCAAACGTATTAGCAAGGTCGGAATTAAATACCTTTACAACGTTCTCGTAGGTAATGCTTCCGTCATTTACGTAGGGCATCTGGCTGATAAGATAATATCTAACGGCATCAACACCAAAATATGAGATGAGCTCATCGGCATAAATCGTATTCCCCTTAGATTTCGACATTTTATCAACACCCGAAAGGAACCACGGATGACCGAATACACGCTTGGGAAGAGGTTCTCCAAGAGCCATAAGGATTATAGGCCAAATAATCGTGTGGAATCTGAGAATATCCTTTCCGATAATATGAACGTCAGCCGGCCAATACTTTTTGTAAAGGTCACCTTGCGCGTTCTTATCTGTTGAGAATCCCAGAGCTGTGATATAGTTTGACAACGCATCTATCCAAACGTAAATAACGTGGCCGGGGTCAAATTCTACCGGAATACCCCAAGTGAACGTAGTTCTGGAAACGCAAAGATCCTGTAAGCCTGGCTTTATGAAATTGTTTATCATTTCCTTCTTTCTTGCTTCGGGAGCAATAAAATCGGGATTTGCTTCAATATAATCCTCAAGCTGTTTTTGATACTTTGACATCTTGAAGAAATACGCTTCTTCGTGTGCTTTTTTTACCTCAGCTCCACAGTCGGGACATTTTCCGTCAACAAGCTGACTTTCGGTGTAGAAGGTTTCACACGGTGTACAGTACCATCCTTCATACTTTCCTTTGTATATGTCTCCTTGGTCATAAAGCTTTTTGAATATCTCCGATACTGCTTTTTCGTGCTCTGCGTCTGTTGTACGAATAAATTTATCATAGGTCGCTCCGCAAAGGTCCCATATTCTTCTAACCTCTCCGGATATTTTATCTACGTACGTCTTAGGGTCAAGACCTGCCTTCTCTGCATGCTCAGCAATCTTTATACCGTGCTCATCCGTACCCGTAAGGAAGAATACATCCTTACCTATAAGTCTCATAAATCTCGCTATCGCATCAGTGAACACAACTTCATAGGTATTGCCTATGTGAGGCTTTTGCGACGTGTAAGCAATAGCAGTTGTAATATAAAATTTTTCTTTCAATTGTAACAGTCCTTTCAGTCGTTTATTTTGTATATACTTTTCTTCCTCTTGAAATTGTCATATCTATGGACAGATCACTGTCAAGGATCAAGATATCTGCATCCTTACCAACGCTAACAGAACCAACTGTATCGTAAATACCTGCCGCAAGAGCGGGGTTACGTGTTGCACACAGCAACGCATCGCTAAGAGATGCGCCCGAGAATTTCATAAGATTAAGCAGACACATATGAAGATTTGCAGTGCTTCCGGCAAGATTTCCTTCTTTGATTCTCGCGACTCCGTTAACAACATAGGTTTCCAATTCGCCCAACATATATACACCGTCAGGCATTCCTGCCGCTTGCATAGAATCGGTAACTAGTACAAATCGATCAGACGATTTTGTCTTGTAGGACATAGCAACTATATCAGGATGAAGGTGCTCTCCGTCGCATATAAATTCAGCAAAAGCATCGCTCAAAAGCGCCATACCCGCCACACCCGGCTCTCTGTGATGAATAGGAGTCATTGCGTTGTAAGTATGAGTAAAACTTGTTGCACCAGCCAAGAGGGCTTTTTTCACAGTTTCACTGTCGGTTTCGGAATGACCGATAGAAACCTTTACCCCCAGCTTTACAGCTTCTTTTATAAACTCTAAGGCCCCGTCAAGCTCAGGAGCAACAGTCATATACAGCACCTTGTCACCGTTAAGCGCAAGATAATCCTTTATTTCGTTAATATCCGGTGATTTCAAAAGATCATGGGGATGTGCTCCTGCCCTCTTAACATCAAGATACGGTCCCTCGATATGAATACCTCTGACCGATACCGGACATTTGTTGGCGTCGATTGCATCAACAGCCGTAACAGCTCTTTTCGTGTCCTCGTGTCGAGCAGTTGTGGTTGTAGGAAAAAGTGTAGTTACACCGTGTGCAGCATAAAAGTCGCACATTCGTATCAGGGCGTCTGTATCGCAGTCCATTGTATCAACTCCAACAGCACCGTGAGAGTGAATATCTATCAACCCCGGAACAACATATTTGCCTTCGGCATCAATAACGTCATCGTTATCATCAAAAGTACCGATACCTGTTATTTTACCTTCTTCAATTTTTACATCGGTTTTATAAAACTTCTTTAATTCCGTATTAAAAACCGAACCGTTTTTAATTACCATCAACATACCTCCGAATGACATTCTAAATCTATTATATTGTATCATAATAATTTTAACAATTCAATAGTTTGTAAAAAAAAGGATGAAAAGAAAATGAATATTTTTCATTTAAAACAAAAGTTAAGTTACTTGATATCTCCTTCATCCGTTGCCTCGGCACCGCAAAGACGATTCCACATATTATGAGGATAGAAGGAGGGATGATAAATGGCTTGCTGCAACAACAACACATGCAACACTTGCAATTCTTGTAATTCAGGCAATTCAATCTTCGGCAACGACCTTTGGATCTGGATCATAATCATTGCATTAGTAGTTATACTCTTCACTGTGGGCTGATAACAACAGCTAAAGGGCGGAACGCTGTTCCGCCCTTATTTTTTTGCATTAAACAGCCTCGCCGTTTTCGGGGTACGTGCAGCAGATAATTGAAAATGCCGCTGAACTTTTATAGCTTTAAAAGTTCACTTGGTGAATTGACAATGATGTCAGGTACATTGTTGTCAAATGCTGATATCCCTGAAAAGCCCCAGCTAACACCAATGGCTGTTATACCTGCATTTCTTGCTGTTTGTATATCAACTGCCGAATCACCGACATAAGCAGTTTCCTCTTTTTTTACCCCCATTGTTTCCATTATAGCGAATACGGAATCCGGAGCAGGCTTGTGAGGATATATCGGAGAAAACCCATTTGCGAGAACAAAAATATCGGGCAGAAGAGCTTTAACTATTTTCTTTACGTGTCTGTCATCCTTGTTTGACAATACAGCCATTTTCACTCCGTTACTTTTCAACTTCAAAAGAACGTCCAAAAGTCCTTCGTAAATATGTGTTTTAACAATCAGCTTTTTATCGTAACAATCTCTGTAGTATTCAAGTGCCTCATCAATAAATTCAGGTGTTCTGTTTTTTTCGGGCAATACCTGTGAAATCAGATTCTTTGCTCCTTTGCCGATCATTTTTCTGACAGTATCATCGTCGTGTATCGGAAAGCCGTATCGGATAAGCATTTCGTTAACAGCATTTGCTATATCCGAAACGGTATTAACCAACGTACCGTCGAGATCAAATATTAATGCTCTCTTATCCATTGTTGCCTCCAAGCGTAATATCATCAAGCGGTTTTGTGAAAGCGTCAAGATAATTGTCTATAAAAAATTTAGCTTCGGGCAAATCCAGAGCGTTAAGCTGTGTGCGAATCGTACGTTCTGCAGCTATAAATTCCTTATTGCCGGCAGATAGCTCATTAAGACACTTTATATAGGCACATATTTTATCAGCTGATTTTACTATGTCTTTTTCTTCCTGAGACAGCTTAAGAAGCGTTTTATATTCCTCTCCGACGTCATCCGGCAAAAGCTCCAACATTATATCCTCTGCCGCCTTTTCAATTTTCTTATATGCATTTTTTATGTCTGAGTTATAATACTTAACACGGGTAGGAAGATCGCCTGTCAATATTTCACTCATATC
>JAZSDT010000049.1:0-2094 GCA_045531285.1 Eubacteriales bacterium | reverse complement strand
GACATATAAGAGCCTCGGTATTCTCCAAATTTCACAACACTGTTTCCAGACATTAGACACCATTCATTACTAACTATATCCCCTTCAAAAATCTTAACACCGTTCTTGTCGGTTAAGCCTGTGTATTGTCCTACGGTTTCGGGGAGAACGCTTTGCATACGAATATTGCGGTACTTATCGTAGATATATGTCTCGATAGCATCTTTGATATAAAAGCCCTCAATCCACTCCCCTCTGTCGTTTTTACCTCTAAATAGAATCTCACGCATTATCCTCACCGCTTTTCTTGGTTGGGTGGTCTTTGATATAACACCAACTTTGCGGAGGTCTTGACAAACCATACTCGCTTAAATCTTTTGGAGTATCATATATTACCAGGTCGGTTATGTGCATTTCATCAATATTTTTATGCCCTCTATTGCAATACTCCCAAATATATTCGTTTGAAACACAAGCAACCTTTGACAAATGTGCAGGTAAACCCATATACATAAGCCAAGTGGTAATATCTTTGCATATCCACTCATTTACAACCTTGTGTCTGCCATTCAAACCGCTTTCATAGGTCAAAACCTTAAAAGGTGTATCAATTTTAGGTGTTTTTGTCCTTAACTCCGATTTCTTCAAGCCTTTTTCGATATTGCTATTATGTTCCGCTTGAATACTCATTAATATTGTTTTCATTTCCCCTCATCCTTTCTCTCCGTCATTTCCAACTCAACCTTTACCGCTATAACAACAGGGTCATTAGATACTCTGCCTTCACACAACCTCTCGGCAAACTCATAATGACGTGCTATTCTCTGCATTCGGCAGGAATCAGGCTCATCGGATATATCAAACTTATCACCCTCGGATATCTGGCACACACATACCCCCATACGTAATGCGCCGTCAGAGGTTTCTTTACTGGTTATTTTTCCAAGCACCGTCAATACATTGCCAAGCATTGCCATTGTTTCAAAGCGCTCGGCATTTATGCCGCAGGCCTTACATTCAATCTTGTCGATTCCCTGCCCATCCTCTTTTGTACAACGAAGAGTAAAGTATATCACTTTTTCTCCTTCAACAATCTTACCGCACCACGTATCAAGCGTTCCAACAAGGATACACATATTCCTGTGCATTCTTCATTTTTCCTTTCTATAAAAAATTTTTAGGGGGGATCCGTACAAAGTTATAGATAAAATAAAATTCTTTCATTTTGACATCGTGAGGTTTTTCTATCATAACTTCGCAACCGTCACATTTATATACTTTGCTCATCACCCCTCACCGCCTTTCAATTCTTTGATCTTATCCACTAATAGCTTTATATCTTGTTGGTGGTCGTCAAATGCCGTATCATAGAAAAACTCATCTCTTTTCGTTGCTCTGTAATCACCAATCTCCATTCCGACAAAAAAACATTAAAAGACATATAAGTATTATTGTTCCTGTGTTCATCCCTTACCCTCCTTCAGCTTCTGCTCTGCTTCTTCTCTTGTGAGGAATACTGTTTTGCCAATATCGTCAAACGAAAAATTAAGTTGGCAGTCAATAGTTTTGCCGTTAATTACTCGCATTGCACGATATTTTTTTGTCCATACACCTTTTTTATTTTGTGTAATAGTTATATTGGTTATCTGATACGGTGCAACAACATCTTTCGCTATTTGCCAATCGTACCCAAACGAATACACCTTATCCCCCGCCTTACAAGGCGGTACAATGACTCCGTTTGCGAGAAGAAATTCTGCCGAATGTTGTGGAGTTATCAACATTCTTTTCTCATACTGTTCATCAAATGTTTTTGTCAACAACTCAATCAACCTATCACGCATTTGTTTCTCCTTTCAACAATTCGGGGTTGTCGTGGATATTGCCTATGATTTCAAAATCTTTTATTGGAAAATAGTCATAATTTTTTGCTCCGATTTCATCTTTGCTATCAATGGCAAAACTCGCGGTTTTTTCATTATAAACTACTTTGCCAATACAAATAATTGGCTTGCCATTTATCTTTGCCCCATCCGTTTGCTTATATCGTCCTATACCCCCCTCAAAAATCTTCTTGCCGTTCTTGTCGGTTAAGCCTGTGTATTGTCCTACGGT
>JAZSDT010000053.1:0-7331 GCA_045531285.1 Eubacteriales bacterium | reverse complement strand
GCTTCAGGTTCATACATTTCGGCGTATACTGACAAGTTGGCATTCCGTTTTGAAGTCATAGACGTTCAAAAAGAAGCCCAAAGTGCATAAATTTCTTGGTGAATTTAAATAAAAACATTTACTTTTGTTTCTAAAAAATGTTTAAAATTCATAATAGTTTTGTTTTGGTAAAATATTCTATTGATTTTCGCAAAATTATTTGTTATAATTACAAAAAGCGATTATTTTGATTACAAATATTAGGAGCATTAAAATGATTTCAAAAGATGTCACGGTAACAAACAGTGTCGGTCTTCATGCTAGACCTGCCACATATTTTATTCAAAAAGCCAATACCTATAAATCATCTGTTTGGGTAGAGCGCGGCGACAGACGTGCAAATGCAAAGAGTCTGCTCGGTGTTCTTTCTTTGGGAATTGTTAAAGGTTCAGAGGTAAAGCTTATTGCTGACGGCATTGATGAGACAGATGCAATAGACGGACTTTCAACTCTTATTCTTAAGGGCTTTATTGATTAACAGAACCGCTGTTCACCGAAGTGAACAGCGGTAGTTTTTTGCTTAATTTACTTACGGTTTTACCTTTTAAGCTAACCTGAGTTTATCAGTGCTTAGCTTCACAACCTTTAACGGAGGCATAAAGTGGAAAACGAAAAGATAAGTCAATTACTTAACAAAGCAAGACTTTTACCCGCAACTCCCGGCGTTTACAAGATGCTCGATAAAAATGGTAAGGTAATATACGTCGGAAAGTCTAAAGCTCTTAAAAACCGCGTGTCTCAATACTTTCAGAACCTTGACTCCCATAATACCAAAACCTTGAAAATGGTTGAAAGAGTAAACGATTTTGAATGCGTATTCACCGATACCGAAACAGAAGCTTTGGTTCTGGAAAACGAATTAATTAAGCTGTTTTCACCTAAATTCAATATAAGACTTAAGGACGACAAAAGCTACCCATATATAAAGCTGTCTACGTCCGAAAGCTTCCCGCGACTCACAATGGTAAGGTCACTCCAAGCTAACAGAACGAAAAATGATAGGTATTTCGGACCTTATTCCTCTTCTTCTGCTGTTTACAGTATAATAGATACCGTGAATAAGCTATTTAAACTGCCCACGTGTAAACAAAAATTCCCCGAAGACTTTGGAAAAAAACGTCCGTGTCTTAATTTTCATATAAACAAATGCTGCGGACTTTGTATGGGGGATATAAGCCGCGAGGAATACGCCGAAACCGTAAAAAGTGTAATATCGTTTTTGCGCTCTGATTACGAAGGAGTTATCAAAGAGACCGAAATCAAAATGATGGATGCTGCCGAGAAGTTAAATTTTGAAGAAGCTGCCGTATACAGAAATCTTATCAATTCTATTAAAAATCTTAGGCAACAACAAAAAATCGTATTTGACGACAGAGTAGAAAGAGATGTTTTTGGAATATTTTCCGACGAGTTATCCTCTTGCATTGCTATAACTATCGTCAGAGAAGGAAGAATTATAGATAACGAAAGATTTGTTTTCTCCGGCGATGAAATTCTTGATACTGATACGTTTGCACATTTTTTAAGTGCATATTATACCAAAAGAGAATATGTTCCCAAGGAGATTCTCTTACCGCGTGAGATGAATGACGAGACTGTGGAAAGTGTCAAACAGTATTTAGAAGATGCATTCGAAAAGAAGGTCAAATTCATATATCCCGAAAAAGGAGAAATGAGAAGGGCTGTTTTAATGTCCTCCGAAAACGCAAGGGAATACTCTTTGCATCAGCGACATATTGAAGAAAAAACAGATGAAAAGCTTGCCGAATTAGCTATTTTACTTGGACTTGAAGTTGTCCCCGAGATTATTGAGGCGTATGACATATCAAATTCAGCGGAGCAACACACAACTGCCGGAATGATATGTGTTAAAAACGGAAAGTTTTATAAAAAAGCTTATAAGCTATTTAATATCAAGAGTACAGTTTCAAATGATTATATGTCGATGGCTGAAGCGATTGACAGAAGACTTAACAGATATTTTGACGAAGTTAAAGAAAAAGGCTTATCGGAAAACTGGGCACTGCCGGACTTGTTTTTGCTGGACGGCGGAGTAGGTCACGTTTCAACTGTGCGAGAAGTGTTCAAAAAATATGAGTTAGATATTCCGGTTTTTGGAATGGTTAAGGACGAACATCACAAAACACGTACTCTTACAGACGGAGAAAACGAAATCTCAATAGCTCACAACCAGCGAATATTTAATTTTATATACGGTATACAGGAAGAAATACACCGATTCACCTTTACTTCGATGGATAAAAAGAGAAGAAAGAGTGTTACCCATTTATCCATAGAAAATATAAAAGGAATCGGTCCTAAAAAAGCAAAAATTCTCATGTCTCATTTTAAGAGCATAAAGAATATTAAATCCGCGTCTTTTGATGAACTTGTGGCTGTCAAAGGAATTTCCAACAAAGATGCAAATGAAGTTATAAAACATTTTCAAGTTGACGATAGCGATGCTTGATTTTGAGTAATAATGCACAAAAAATTACGCAAATTCATAATTTTACTTTACTTTTCGTCATTTATATGATATTATTGTTTCATAAAACTATGAAAGGCAATAAAAATGAGCTTTAACAAAAAAGTAGTTAAACTTTTAAAAGAAAAAAAGAAGACCAAAGCACAATTGGCAAAGGCTGCAGGTATTCCTTATACAACGCTTGACAGTATGCTTAAAAGAGATTCTGATGCCGCAAGACTTGCCACAATATACAAAATAGCAGAGTATCTTGACGTTGCAGTGGAAGAATTGGTTTTTGATGACGTATCAAGGGTCAACAAAAAAACAGAGCTTACCGAAACAGAGCTTGCTCTCATTGAAAATTATAGATCCATCGACGAGAGAGGAAAGAATGCAATAAATGCAATGGTAGGATACGAGGTGTCAAGAACAAAGGTTAATTCTCAAAAACAACGGGAAGCAGTTCGTAAAATACCGATATATATGGCTCCTGCCGCAGCAGGAGAACCATTGTCAATTCTTGCAGACGACTATTCACTTGTTAAGAGCGCTGAAGCACCGGATGATGCAAACTTCGGTATCAGAATAAGCGGAGACAGTATGGAGCCCACGATAGCGGATGCATCGGTTGTCTGGGTTAAAAAGCAAGAGGCTCTTGAACCCGGTGACATAGGAATATTCTTGCTTAACGGAGAAAGCGTTTGTAAAAAGCTTGAATACGTAAACGGTGTGTGCTGCTTGGTTTCATTAAACACGAAGTATAACCCAATCGAAGTTTTGGATAGCGATGACTTGAGAGTCGTAGGAAGAGTAATACTGTAATGAATAAAAAACTTATATTTGTATTAATACTATTTTTACCTGCAATAGTGGCAGGTGTGTGGTTTTTGTCGGCGACAGGAGACGTATTTACCGTTTCCAATGTTACTTCTGTCGCTTTTGTTTGTCCTGACGGTACTAGTACCGAATATACGTCGGATGATGATAAGGAGCTGTACGTTGAGTTTCATAAAAACATTGTATCCATAGATGCACAGCAATTTGATCCCGAGGTTTATTCTCTGTATCAATTAACGTTTTCACGCGTAAAAGGTGATGACACATATTATCTTTGCCTGAGTGCTGACACGAAAAACTGTCTTGCATATGACGAAAAAGGAAATTGGTACAGAATAGACAAGGAATATGCTCAACGCTTTCTTACACTAAACTCTATCACAGATGTGTATAAAAACAGTGAAGTTCCCGTTCTGAGCTTTACGTCAAACGGTGTTACCACGTCATTGGCTTCTTCAACAGCTAAATGGTTTTACTTGTTGGCGGACGGAAGCTACGCCGAGGTTACGGTTAATGATAACACCTCGATTCTTACCGATGTTTGTGTTATTTCGGGCGACGGGTTCGACTTTGACTTTGACATATCACCGGACTGGTTTGATATTAAAATCTATGATAACGACGTGTTGATATATGACGGAATGCTTGATAGCGTTGCAGAGCTTTCTGATGTTCCCGAATCTCAGCTCAGAGCTGTGATTGAAGCGGAATGGTATGAAGAATCAAACAATTATTACCATGGTGAAGCCACGTATGATTTTTTGTTTGACTATGACGTTAAAGCAACGTACACGCTCAGTGAAGCATCGGTTAATTCGGGAGAAGCATTATATATTAAGCTTTTTAACGCAGATAATGAACAGCTTGAAATTACAACTACGTTGTCAGGAGCAGAACAAGTCAACGCACATTCAATTAATGAAGGAAAGTTGATTGTGATCCCGGTACCTATGACCGCTACTGCCGGTGAATACAGAGTGAACGTCAAATCTGACAAAACATCTCTTTCAATACCTTTTACCGTAAGGGAAAAGGATTTCGGAACAGTAAATGTGGGATTTGTTGCATCTGAAGGAGCAGAAGAATACGCCAATGCACAGACTCTGTTTAAGGACGAAATTTCCTCGGCATTTAGCATCGTTTTAGGAGAAGCTTATTGGACTAACGGACTTTTGGTGCCAATACAGAAATTTTTGAACGGAGAAGAGCAATACTGGGTTTCCTCTCCGCCTTATGGCTCGAAACAAAAAATCAATGGTACCGAAATTGATGAGCGAAGCTTTGGTATACACTATGTCAAGTCGGTTGCTGCTCAGTCTATGCCAGTCCGTGCCGTTGCAAAGGGTAATGTAGCTTTTGCAGGAACTACTTCTTTATATGGAAATACAATCATAATTGAACACGGATTCGGCTTAAAGTCCGTATACGGACACTTGGATGCTATTAATTTCAAGGTAGGCGACTCGTTAGAGCAGGGAACTGTTCTTGCCGGCGCAGACCCTGCAAGCTTTGCTATTGCATCAACTGAGTGCTTCTTTGGAATTTGTATAGACGGTGTTTTTCTTAATCCGTACAGCTTTATAATTGAACCCCGTTCCTCTGATGCTGCAGAAATTTCAGAACCAATAGAGTTTTTTGCAAATTGAATACAGTAAAACTAAACATCCTCGCACAAAAGCGAGGATGTTATTTTATATACCGGGAAATTGATTTAAATCAACTTGCCGTTTGGCATTGTAAGGGTATACTCAAAAGTTGCCATAGGTGAGCATTGCCATCGGCTGCTAGCCGCTTTTTATAGGGATTTCAGCCCTGTCGGTTGTGGCGATTAGAGTTATACTTTTGAGATTTGCCGGAAGCGAAGCATTGCTTCGCTTTGTTTTTCTTTGGCTGTAGCAGAGCTCTTTGAGTTTGTTTTTCTTTATAGTTGGTAGCCGTATAGACCTTTTCTTTGGTGAAGGGATTAATGCCGGTATAGTACATACAGGTCGAAGTGGTGGACGGAGTAGGATAAAAGTCCTGTACTTGTTCGGATGGCAGATGCTGTTCTTCGATATACTTTGACAGCTTTAACGCATCATCCATAGTTGACCCGGGGTGACTTGACATAAGATAAGGCACAACGTACTGCTCCTTGCTGCATTGTCTTGACAGTTCGTAAAATTTGTTGCAGAAGCTGTTATATATTTCTATGTCCGGCTTCCCCATCAACTTCAGAACGTTGTTTGAATTGTGTTCGGGTGCAACTCTGAGCTGTCCGCTAACGTGGTCTTTAACGAGCTTTTTGAAGAATGTGTCATCTTTATCGTACATAACGTAGTCAAAACGAATTCCAGAACGTATAAATACCTTTTTTACTTTATCTATGCTTTCGATTTTTCTAAGTAACTCTACGTATTCCTTGTGATCAACGTTCAAATTTTTACAGGGTTTGGGTGACAAACAGCGTTTTGACGAGCAAATGCCATCTTTTATTTGTTTGTCGCATGAAGGGTAACGAAAGTTTGCCGTAGGTCCTCCAACGTCGTGAATATAACCTTTAAAATCAGGTAGGGAAGTTAGCTTTTTTGCTTCTTCAACACAAGATTCAATTGAGCGAGAACGAACAGACCTTCCTTGATGAAAGGCGATTGCACAAAAAGAGCACGCACCAAAGCAACCGCGATTGTGTGTTATAGAAAATTTAACTTCGCTAATTGCCGGAACACCACCGTCTTTTTTATAAATAGGGTGATAATCCCTCATATAATCAAGCCCAAAAACCTTATCCAGTTCTTTTCTTTCAAGAGGCATTTGAGGCGGATTTTGTATAAGGAGCTTACCTCCGTACCCTTCGCCCAATGTAATACCCGTCACACTGTCGCAGTTTTTGTATTGTGTTGCAAAGGCTTCCGCGTATAACATTTTATCTGATTTTATAGACTCTATTTCGCCAATAAACCGGTATTCGCCTTTTGGCGTGTAATCTCTGTCACACATAACACAGGTTCCGCGTATGCTTTTTATCTTTTTTATCGGCACACCTTTGTCCAAAAGCTTAGCTATTTCGACTGAAGATTTTTCTCCCATTCCGTATATCAGAATATCAGCGCCTGAATCAACAAGCACACTGTTTCTTACTTTATTGTCCCAATAGTCATAGTGCGCAAATCTTCTAAGGGATGCTTCTATCCCACCCAAAATGATGGGGACGTCTCCGTATGCTTCTCTGATCTTGTTTGAGTATACTATTACCGCTCTATCCGGCCTTTTTCCTATTTTACCCCCGGGGGAATAATAATCGTAATTTCTTTTTTTCTTAGCAGAGGTGTAGTGGGCAACCATAGAATCTATATTCCCGGAGCAAACAAGAAATCCTAATCTGGGTTTGCCAAATTCTTTAAAGCTTTCAGTGTTTTTCCAATCGGGTTGCGCCAGAATTGCAACTCTGTAGCCATGACTTTCCAATACTCTCGAAATGATTGCGGGAGCAAAGCTTGAATGGTCGACGTACGCGTCGCCTGACACAAATACAAAATCAGGCTGTTCCCAACCATATTCTTCCATTTCCTGTCTGTTAATTGGTAAAAACATTTCATTCTCCCTCAATCTTTTTTTATATTATACAACAGGTTTGATGAAAAAACAATATCCCTTGTAAATATTAAATCTATATGTTATAATATATCATAAATACATTAAATGCTTATTAATCAGCTTTAAAAATACGGAGGACAAAATGAAAGAAAAGCAGGACAGAACAGGCGAGTTCCTTGCACTTTTGTTTAGACAAAAGGATATTAACCGCTGGGGGCTTATGAGAAATATATACAACGAAACACTCAGTGAACATTGCTGCGAAGTTGCACTTATATCTCATATTTTATCACTTATAGGTAATAAAAAGTTTTCTAAGAGTTTTGATTGCAACCGAATTACTTCTGCAGCATTATATCACGATATGAGTGAAATATTGACAGGCGATCTTCCTACCCCTGTTAAGTAT
>JAZSDT010000028.1:0-10115 GCA_045531285.1 Eubacteriales bacterium | reverse complement strand
TTAATTTTCAATGTCCAATTCTTTCGCCGCCCCTCGCGGACAGCTTTGATAGTATAGCACATCACTTTCACTTTGTCAAGTACTTTTTTAAACTTTTTTTAAAAGTTTTTTCGTGTTGCTTTTCTATCTTCTCTCTCTCGGAGAGTGTGCCTATTTTATCACCTTTTTCTCCCTTTGTCAAGGGATTTTTTACAAAATTTTCGAATTTTTTTGAACATTTTTACGAACAAAATGTATTTTGTGTGCAATGTGTCAAGTGCACACTATATATAGATAAAACGTGTTTGTTCAAATTGCTTTACATGTTATCCGATGGCCGACTGTGTTTTTTTACCGCTTCCAGATTAGTAAGTATCTCTACCTTGCCGTTGTCACGCAACTTACACAGCAGGTCTGCAAACTCGCAGAACTTATCAAAATCGTAAGACCAGGTGCTCTCGTATCCCTTTTCGCCCTCACGGCGTACAGCATGAAACATAAATACCGTGCAGAGTCCTTCATCTGCTGTAAATACCGCCAAATCCTTTATGCACTCTACAGGAGTTTGATTCACTACCACTACCGACGGCACAAACATTGAATCAAATTCAAAAACCGTATACGGTATATTCTGCAAAACGTACTCCGTGCGCCCGTCTCTTTTTGCCTTCTCAGTCAGAGCTTCGCATCTTTTATCGTCCGTAGGATAGCTTCCTGTTCTTATATAGGAAATATTCATGGCCTTGTACTTTTCTTCGTTCGCCCTGATGTAGTCCGCCTTCATGCCGCTTCCAGGGGACGCAAATCCTATCTCGGTCATACCGCACCACTCTCTCAGCTTCTCGTTACCCTCTATTACGTCGGCATCCTCGTTTGTATGTCTATTGGCATGACCTGCAATTTCAAACAGTCCTGTGGCGTAAATACGCTTCAACTCAGCTACTGTTACGTGGGGAGATTTTGTTTCAACACTTTTGTCAACCCACGCTGTCACTATATTAAAGGTAGCGGGTAAGCCTCTTTTTTCAAGCTCCGTGGCAAGACGGAACGTATCAACAGCTCCGTCGTCTACGGATAATACAATAGTTCCCTTCATTTTATCACCGTTATTTTCTTTCCGTTAAATATCTCGTTTGCATTTTTTGCAAAATCTTCACAGGTAAGGTCTCTTGTGCGCGGCATCGAAGCAGGACACCTGAAGCCCAGCTCATAAAGCCACGGTCCATTGTACCCAACCTTGTTCAATGCAGAGTACAAGGCGCTCCAATCCACCTTTCCCTCTCCCGACAGCCAATGCTTTTCATCCACAAAATCATAATCCGAAACGTGTGTGGTAATTATCTTGCTTCCTATATTATTAATAAAGTCAACGTTATCCTCGCCAAGCAAATGATTGGTGTCAAAGCAAACCTTCAAGCTGTTATGGACGCCAATCAACTCAAGTATCTCCGCGGAAGAATTTCCAAGGCAGGTGCGCGGCAGATCCTCCACAGCAATAACGGCATCTATACTGTCGCCGTACTCGGCTAGCTTTCCAAGGCTTTCCTTTGCCCGTTCCATACGAACGCGCCTGTCGGATTTTTCAATGGGCTCTCCGCTGGGATGTATGACGAAAACCTTGACTCCGCATTCTCTTGCTGAAGTCATAAGCGTCTTATAATATTCCACCGAAAACTCGGCGGTAATAGGATTTGAAATATCAAGCACCTCAAACGGGCCGAATGGCAGATGATAGCTCCACAGCTCTATGCCGAATTCTTTAGCAAGAGGCACAACACTCTTTACGTCAAAGCTGTCGCAGGCATCCTTGTTGCCCACACTGAGCTCCATCGCTTCTATCCCCGCATTTTTGTACTCTTCAAAAAGCTGTCTGTCCAGCCTTTTTCCGCATGATGACAATCCGATAATCATATTTTATACCCCTTAAAATCTGTCTGTAACAGTACACAAGCCGTCTGCTTCCGCCTCGCAGACGAATGCATTTTTCAGATTAATTATATCATATCAGCTACGCTTGTCAATAAAAAATCTTCCTATCCTACAAACTTTAAACCAAAAATTGTCAGGTAGCTGCCACATCTCAAGCTATGCGCAACGGCAAACTATACCAAAAAACAAGTGGCTGAATTTCAGCCACTTGCATCAATTAGTCTATTTCTGTTGTCCAATCCTCTTCCCAAGGATATCTCATACGAAGCACCTGACCGCCTCTTTTTGCCGATTCCTCTGCATAAATTCCGGGCAAGGTCATAGCAAGTCCCTGCCTCAGCGTGATAGGTGCGGGTTTGCCGTTGGCAACAGCATCAAAGAACTTGTCCAGCATTGCATAATCCATGCCGCCGTGTCCTGTTGCCTTAGGGTTGTTAGCATACGCAGGAGGCATAAACTCTCCGCTTATCTCCTTCAGGGAGGTATCAAGCTCCTTTGTTGAATTATAACGGATAACAGGCTTGCCAAAGCGTTCGATACGCTCCATATAGCCCTCTGTACCAAACACACGATAGTTGTGGTGTCCTATGTTCGCACGGCATCTGCCGTTGCGCATAAGTCTGACGATAACACCCGACTCGGTTTGGAACTGTGCACACATCATATCGTCCTTTGTGCTGTCCTCTGCCTGCTTGCCGGTGCCAAAACAGCTGACCAGACGAAGCTCTTCTTCAAGCACCGCAAGAAGCGGGCCCAAAGAGTGAGTGCAATAGCGAATAGGGATAAGAAGCTTTCTCCAATCTCCGTTTTCGTTGAGATGGATATGCTCCGCGCTGTTAGGCATTGACCAGTGTATATACTCTGCTTCCATACAATAGGGCTTTCCCAAGAGTCCCTTGTTGTAAAAATCCACAAGCAGCGCCGTGAACTTCTGATAATTGGGATTTGCACCGGTTGAAATTACAGCGTTTGTCTTTTGAGATGCCTTCCAAAGCAGCTCTGCCTCTGCAAGATTTGCAACATTCGGAATATCGGAAAGTACGTTGATGTTCTTTTCAAGCGCCTTTGCGCAAAACTCTGCGTGAATATCCGCACCGGTCTCAACAATAACAACGTCAAGATCTGCTTTGTCAAGCATTTCGTCATAATCCCGATAAAACTTTGTATTAGGGAACATATCGGAAAAAGGCGCTTTGGAAAGCCATTGCTGTTCATACCAGTTTTCAGGCTTAATATCACATGCCGCCGCAATTTCAACCGCATCAAATTCTGCGGAAAGAGAGAGCATCCCCCGTCCTCTGTGACCAAGTCCTACAACACCAACTCGAATCTTTTTCATAATACACACTCCTTTATACCATTTTAAACAGCACCAATGCCAGAACGCCTATAAAGACACTAAGCATCTGCTTTTTTGTAAACTTCTCTTTGTAAAGCAGTAAAGAAACGAAGAAAGCAAGCAATAAACCGCCTCCTGCATTGATAGGAGACAAAAGTGAAATGGGAACGTAAAGCAAAGTGATAATCGACAGAAGATTTGACACACCGTTGCAAACGCCTGCCAATGCACCGTGGAGCAAACCGCTTTTTAAAGCAACGCCCAAACGTTTTCTGTCCACGAAAAGTCCATACACAAACAAAAACAAAAATGCTCCGAAGAGAGAAATGATAAGAAACTCGTTGTCACAAGCACCGCCAAAGTACAATTGCTGCTCTCGTTTGACTACGGTTATTACAAAATTACCTGCCACGGAAAGCAGCACGTACGTCAGCCATTTAAAGCTGAACCCACAAGCACTCTCGCCGTCAATCTTCTTGCCGCTGTTCATCATAAAGATTGCCAAAACAATAAGTGCTACTGCAAGCCAGGTGATTACGTTTGAGGATTCCCCAAGATAGAAGGTGCCGTACAGTACCGCAAGCACAGTCCCCAGAGAAGAAACCATTTTTGTGTTTGCATATGAGCCACAGCTAAGAGCAAGGTATGTAAAATAGAAGCCTGCGGCATATCCCAAACAGCTCAATAATCCATATATGAAAAGAGGTAAGGGAAAATAAAATCCGTCCTTGTCAGTAATTATAAAAAACAGCATTGAGAAAAAGCATATTATTGCGTTGAAAAATTCCCCACCGTTTTTCTTTTTGTCACCGTAAGATTTCACTACTATTACTTCCAACTGATGTGCTATAAGCGATGCCGCAATAAGAAACGTTTCCATTATTACCTCTTACAGTTTGATCTTATCCATTGTTTTCATTCTATCACAACGCTATATATAATTAAATGGAAAAAAACCTTTTTATGTTGCAATTTTTCCTTTTTTCTTGAATTTTTCTTGATTTATTCTGTTTCTTATGATAGAATCCAAAAGAGGTGAGTGTTTTGGAAGACATCTGTAATTTTTTGCCCAAGCAAAACCGTTCGGGCGTTATTGAATATTATCATTTTGTTTATGAATCAAACTTCAGAAAACTGAAACAGCCGTTCTTTTTTGCAAGATACGGCATATATCTTGTTTTTAAAGGCTCAGGCGTGCTTAAAACAAAATCAAGGGAATACCAACTGAGTCCGGGAACAATGTTTTTTACCTTTCCCAACACCTCGTTTGAGCTTAACGGAAACAATAGCTTTACGTATTTATACATAACCTTTAACGGAGACGGTGCGCAGCCACTCCTTAACAGCTTTGGCGTCACCACCGAAAATTGTGTTTTTGAAGGGTTTGAGCAGCTTTCGGATTTCTGGATGACCTCCATACGCCGCGTCACAACGTTAAACGCAAACACTCTCACCGAAAGCGTTTTGTTTTATTCGCTCTCGTTTATAGACAACACCGAAAAGCCTCAACGTTCAGCAAAACGGTTTGACAGTATTTTAAGCTACGTTAACGAAAATTTTTCAGACGCAACTCTTTCTGTAAAAAAAGTTGCCGACCTTTTCTTTTACAGTGAAAAATACCTGTCCTCTCTGTTTGTGAAAAACACAGGGGTCAAATTTACAGAGCACCTGAACAAACTGAGAGTCTCTCACGCTATCGCTCTTCTTCGTGAAAAATCCGGCACAGTATCACAAATAGCTTTTCAATGCGGCTTTTCCGACCCTATGTACTTTTCTAAGGTGTTTAAAAAAGTTACAGGAGTCGCCCCCAGCGAGTTTATCAAAAATAAATAGTCAAAGCTCTCAAAAAGGCAGATTGCATAACAGCAAATCTGCCTTTTTGTTATTCGGGTTACTGCAATGTGTCTACGGTCTTAAATTCATACCCCTCAGATTTCAGCCATTTTATCAGCCGTGGCAGAATCTTTGCATTTGTGGAAGAGGTCGGATGCAATAAAATGACTGCGCCGTTGTGCATTCTTGACGTAAGCTTGTTAAGAGCCGCATCAGGAGACATTTGATTGTTTTCATCCCAGTCTGCATAAGCAAGACTCCAGAAAACAGTTTTATACCCCAGCTCCTGCGCCCACGCAAGATTTTGCTCCGAAAAAGCTCCGCAGGGAGGTCTGTAAACTTTTGCGATTTCTTTTCCGGTCGTGTTTTTAAAGTCCGTTGCAAGAGAGTCCAGCTCCTCACGGAAGCTGTCTATTTCTTGCATTGACGTCATATCCTTGTGATGAGACGTGTGATTGCCGCAAACGTGACCGTCGGAAATTATTTGATCTAAGTTCTTTCCGTTTACAACGGTGTGTCTCAACAAAAAGAATGTCGCTTTTACATTCTCTTTTTTTAACGTGTCCAATATAGATTTTACGTTATCGTTTTCGTATCCTAAATCAAAGGTAAGATAAACGCATTTTTCGTCTTCTCCCATATAGTGAGCATCGTATTCTGACAAAAAATGTGCTTCGGTAGGCGACGTAGGTCTTTGACCGTCGGATGCAGGCTTAAAATACCATTCCAGTCTCTTCGTACTGATGGCGGCTACAGCTTGCAACGCCAACGATAAGCATAAAAAAGAAATGATTATTGCCTTTTTCATAGCTATCCTTTCAAAAAATAAGGTTGAAGTTTCCTTCAACCTTATTTTATCCGTTAAGCTGTTTTTTCATTTCGGCAATTTTTTCAAAATCTTCAAGCATCGCCTGCTTGCGCCTTGGGTCACGGAGAATAGCCGCAGGATGAAAAACCGCACATATCATATATTCACCCTTTTTAAACCATTGTCCGTGCTCGGCAGTTATCTGAAAGTCGGGCTTTATAATTCTTTTGGCAGCAATTCTTCCAAGACAAACAATTATCTTTGGTTTTATGATAGAAAGCTGTTCTCTGAGATATCCTATACATGCGTCCTCTTCATCGGGCTTTGGATCTCTGTTGTGAGGAGGTCTGCACTTTATTATATTAGCTATATAATAATCGTTTTCGCCCATTTCTACGTATTCAAGATACTTATCAAGGAGCTTTCCCGCCGCTCCTACAAAAGGCTCGCCCGACAAATCCTCCTTTTCACCGGGAGCTTCTCCGATGAACATTATATCAGCATCCACTGCGCCTCTTCCAAACACAAGGTTTGTTCGTGTGTCTCCAAGTGAACAGGCGTGACAGCTCTCACATTTCGTTTTAAGTTTATTTAAAAGCTCTGTCTTTTCCATATTATGCTCCGATTTTTTAAAAAAGTCTTTATTTTTTTAACCTCTTGTGGTACTATATTTATAATAATATATTTTAAATGAAATTGCAAGAGAGTTTTTATGACAAACAATAAAAAACCGGAGCTTTTGGCTCCAGCAGGTACTTATGCGGCTTTTATTGCGGCAATATGTTCAGGCGCCGACGCCGTTTATATGGGCGGAGCCAGACACAATGCGCGAATAGGTGCAAAAAATTTCACCGAAGATGAGCTTTCAAGAGCCATAGACGAAGCTCATTTTTTGGGCAAAAAAGTATATATAACTCTGAATACCCTTGTAACCGACAGAGAGCTTAGTGAAGTTTTCGACTACACGGAAGCTTTGCTGACAATGGGCGCCGATGCCTTGATAGTGCAGGACTTAGGCTTGATAAAGTCACTCTCCGTTGCATTTCCCGAAGCAGAGCTTCACGCCAGTACTCAATGCATTACCCACTCTCTTGACGGCATCAATGCCCTTGCCGAAATGGGTGTCAAAAGAGCTGTTATCGCACGTGAGCTGGACAAAAACAACATACAGTACCTTTGTCAAAAATCTCCCGTTGAAATTGAAGCGTTTGTACACGGTGCTCTGTGCGTTTGTCACAGCGGAGCTTGTCTTTTCTCTTCACTTGTAGGCGGAAGAAGCGGAAACCGAGGCGAATGTGCACAGCCCTGCCGTCTGCCATACAAGGTCAAGGGGTACGACAGTGAATATCCCCTCAGCCTTTGTGACCTTTCGCTTTCAAATCATCTTACCGACCTTGTAGAAGCGGGTGTTTCGTCGCTGAAAATAGAAGGCAGAATGAAAAGCGACGTGTACGTAGGCGGAGTAGTAGGTATTTTCAGAGAACTGCTTGATATGGGAAGGAACGCCGACAAGAAGGATATAGAACGGTTGGCAAAAATTTTCAGCCGAGGCGGTTTCACCGATGGATACTACACAGGTAAGCTTGGCAACAAGATGTACGGTGTCCGCTCGGCAGAAGACAAGGGGGCTACAAAGCAAATCGAAAGTCAAGCCTTCAGCCTCCCGAAAATTCCTCTTGATGCAAAAATGAGTATTACCTCCGACGGTGCCGTGCTGACGCTCACAGCGTGCAATAAAACTTCATATGCAAAAAGCAATCCACCCGATATTGCATTAAACAAGCCTATCGACCAAGCATTTGCAAAAGAACAGATTTCAAAACTGGGCAATACCGTTTTTGAACTGCGTCAATTTGATTTTTCCTCTGACGGTAATTATATATTGCCGAAATCCGCACTCAACGCTATGAGAAGAGAGGCACTGGAAGGCTTGGCTTCTCACAAGAAGCCTTTGAGAAACAGCATCGTGACGCCCGAAAAGAAGAATCCCCGAAAATACGAAAAATACGTAGTACTCGCCCCTCACAGAACGGAAGAGCATATACCCAAAGGTGTTGACCGTGTGTATTTCCCCCTTTTCAAAGTACCTTCAAAGATAACGGACAAAACGGGAGTAGCACTTCCCATCATCATAAAAGACAGTGAAAAAGAAGAAGTGGCAAACGAGCTCATCAAGCTCAGAGAGAGCGGCGTTAAATATGCTTATGCCGAGTCCCTTGGAAGTGCTAAGCTTGCCTTGTCTTTGGGATTTTTGGTCATAGGCGGCACAAGAATCAACGCCTACAACTCACAAACACTTAAAGCGCTTGCAGATATGGGCTTTGAGGGAGCTGTTCTGTCCTGTGAGCTCACCTCTCCCATAAAGCGTGATATGATAAAGGCACTTCCAACAGGCGAAGTAATATGGGGCAGAGCGCCGTTGATGATAATGGAAAACTGCATTATGAATCTTCGGGACTCCTGCCGTGAATGTAACGACTTCAAAGCTTGCCGAAAACACACAGTACTTGTTGACAGAAAAGGAATCTCGTTCCCCGTATATCCGGAATATTTCCATCGCTGTCAGATATACAACAGCGTGATCACCTATAACGCAGATAAAATTTCATCGGATGCATCCTTTGGGATTGTATACGTTACCGATGAAAAAAGCATTGAAGAAGCAGTTGTAGGCAATATGCCAAAAGAATACACCCGAAAAGGATAAATTTATGAAAATAATACTTGCATCAAAATCGCCCAGAAGACGTGAAATTTTAGAAAGCTACGGCTTTGAGGTAGAAGTAGTTCCGTCTGCCCCCGAGTTACCTTCAAACACTCCTCTTAGTCCCGAGGAAGAAGTGTCTTACCTTGCTCTTGAAAAGGGCTTGGAAGCAGAAAAAAACTATCCCGACTCTCCCGTCGTTTCCTCGGACACAGTAGTCGTAATGGGTAACGCTGTGTTGGGAAAACCCAAGGACCGCGAAGACGCGTACAGAATGCTATCAATGTTTTCGGGTAAAACCCACCGAGTCCTGACAGCTTATACGCTGTTCTACAAAGGACAGCGTCATAGCCGAGTAGTGTCTACCGAGGTTACTTTTTATCCACTGAGCGAAAACGAAATAAACGCATATATAGATACAAACGAATGCTATGACAAAGCCGGCGCGTACGGGATTCAAGGACTTGGCTCTTATCTTGTAAAAGAAATAAAGGGAGACTATCTTAACGTAGTGGGATTTCCCCTTTCGGATTTCTGCCATACCTTGAAGGACCTTGGTCTCATATAAAACTACAAACATCCAAGACGTCGTTTTTCTCAGGGGTACTTTTAGCAAGCAGAGAGCCTCCACTGGCAATTCTCGCCTATCCTAAGCTTTGAATATATCCCAACAATGCAAAACGGCGAGGCTGTTTTAATGCAATTTCCTGGTATATAAAAAAAGATATAACACCGAAGAGATGTGTTCGCACGATATAGGACTCGTGAGATAAGGTAATAAATCATATTACCCTTTCATTTTCGGTTTACACCCCCAAATTACGTCTTTTGCCGGAAGCCCCAAAAGGTGGGAGTTTTGGAGGGGAAATCGCGGAGTGCGATGGCGTCGCTGTACTTATGTACAGCAGTCCGAGCAACCCGCGAAGAAAATGAAATTTTCAAAAAAAGGAAGAAAACCGAAGGTTTTCAACAATAAAAAAGGATATAACACCGAAGAGAAGTGTTCGCACGATATAAGACTCGTGAGATAAGGTAATAAATTATATTAACCTTTCATTTTCGGTTTACACCCAAAAATCACACCGTACACCAACAAAAAATCGCCTCCCATAAGGGAGGCGAAATTTTGTTTATTACTTGCTGTAATCTACTGCAGCAAGGTAGTAGTCATACATTGCATTTACAAGGCTTACGAGGTTTGCATCATCGTCATCCATCATATCTACGATATAATTTGCTACGCTGTAGTTAACTTCGTATACTACGTTGCCTTCTGCATCTGCTATTGCTAGAGTCTTAACTGCACCGATTTCCTGAGCAGGAATATCTGCGATATCAAAGTAGATGTAATTACCCTTTATACCGTACGTACCTGCTACGTCGTATGCTGCGTTGAATGCATCAAGATCCTCTACTGTGAAGTAGTGACGGATAGTTACCTGATCCTCAAGGATAAGTGATGTTCCGTAGAATGCTACACCCTCAAGTGTTCCCTTAGTTCTTGTTGCAGCTTCAATACCTTC
>JAZSDT010000154.1:0-5173 GCA_045531285.1 Eubacteriales bacterium | reverse complement strand
TCTGTTTGTTTGCAAATTTGATTAAAGAGCCTCGTGGGGCTCCCCACTTTACGTCATTTTTAAGATCACTTTAAAAGAACCTTCCCGTTTTGATTTGTTTGTATACTGTTGGCGTAAGGATAGGCAAGAATTGCCCGTGGGGGCTCCCCACTATTTACAAAAGTTTTCAATATAGTTTTCTATAGCCGCTTCGATTACCTTTGTTGCTTCGTTTCTGTTCTGCACCTCGTTAACGGCAGTTTCCTTCTTTTCAAGGTTTTTGTAAACCGAGAAGAAATGCTTCATTTCATCAAAAACGTGAGATGGAAGCTGGTCAATATCCGTGTATTGATTGTAGTTGGGGTCCTCAAAGGGAATAGCTATTATTTTCTCGTCGTTTCGTCCGTTGTCTATCATTGATATAACACCGATAGGATACGCTCTTACCAATGACAGCGGTTCAAGAGGCTCGGCGCACAGCAGAAGCACGTCGAGAGGGTCGTTGTCATCGCCGAGAGTACGGGGAATGAATCCGTAGTTTGCGGGATAGTGAGTTGAAGTATAAAGTATTCTGTCAAGAATTATATAACCTGTTTCTTTATCAAGCTCATATTTCTTTTTACTGCCCTTGGATATTTCCACAACACAGATAAAATCGTTGGCTGTTATTCTCTTGGGCGATATGTCATGCCAAATGTTTCCCATTGCTATGCTCCTTTCAGTCTACGTCCTCGATTACCTCTTCCGGCGGCTCATCAAGAACAGATGGGTTTTTAATTGCGTCGCGCATACATTTAAGTGCCGATGCAAAATAATGTCCGTCGCATATACGCTCGTCTGTAACTACTGTAAAGTCCATGACCTTACGCTCCTCCGTGTCTCCGTCACGGTTGACGTAAAGCTCTGTTCTCTTTGCACCTATTGCAAAGAAAATAGGAATATTGCCAAAATCATACAGATGATGATATATGGGAGGTATTCCAAGTGAGCCCATTGACGTTATAAACATAGAGCCGTGGAAGGGTGAAAGATTGATAAGAAATTTGGGCAAAAGTCCAAAATAATCAAGAAGCTTCAAAAACCACACGGTGAACTTCAAGAACACACCGGGGATGTAGGTAAGAAAACGTGCAGTTGAATCAAAAGAGGATACCTCTTCTTCAATTCTGTTCTTTTCAAATTCTTGAGTGAATTTTTCGTACACGTCATAAACTGTTGCATCAGGCTCAAAATCAATCTTGATAGTGGTGTTCTGAGCGTTCAGCTCCATTTTCTTTTTAATGTCAATGACTATTTGAATTTTATTTCTTGCGTAGATTTTCTGACCCGAGAGAAATCTGTTAATGCCGGGGTATTGAGATACAGCTCTTATGTAGGCGGCAATGAATATGTACATCATGCCAAAGCCTTTTAGTCCTTCGCGGCGCTTTCCTGCAATATAGTGCTCCAGTTCATCGAGAACTACAGTGTCACGGATGAGATTTGATGCACCGTTTCGGTTAACCATAATATAAGGGGCAACGTAGGTCATAGGAGATAAGGAACGAAGACGTCTGCCCTCATATCTGTCACCTAAACGGCGGCGTCTTGATTTCTTTTTTTCTGTCATAATTATACCTCGTTTGTGGGATTATATTTCATTGTATCATTAAACTGTAAAAAAAGCAAGGCTTTGACTTGATATTTGATATATTTTGTGATAAAATGGACATCGAATAAACTAAAAGGATAAATTATGATTAGTATAAGCTGTAAAAATATTTCGCTTGCCTTTGGCACTGACGTACTTCTTGACAAGGTGACCTTTTCTATTGAGAAGGGTGACAGAGTAGGCGTTGTGGGAGTCAACGGAGCAGGCAAAACAACGTTGATGAAAATTATAACAGGACAGATGCAAAAGGATGACGGCGAGGTTTTCATTGCAGGCGGAGAGACGGTTGGGTATCTCGACCAGCACGCCACGGTGGATTCCGACAGGACGGTGATTGAAGAAATGCTGTCCCATTTTTCTCATCTTGATGCAATGAAAAAGCGTCTTGACGCGCTTGAGCAGACAATGGGGAGCGACCCGAATGCCGCTACCGCATTCGTAAAGCTGAGCGAGGAGTATAAAAACGCAGGCGGACTTGAGTATATAGGCAGAACAAAGTCGGTTCTTACGAAAATGGGATTTGGGGAAGAGTATTTCGACCTTCCCGTAAATGCACTCAGCGGAGGACAAAAAACAGCACTTGCCCTGGTGGGACTCATTTTGCAAAATCATGGCATTCTCATACTTGACGAGCCTACAAACCATCTTGATATCGAGTCGGTTGAATGGCTTGAAAACTATATAAAGGGAATTAAATCAACTGTCATAGTAATTTCTCACGACCGTTATTTCCTTGATGCAGTGACCACAAAAACCCTTGACATCGAAAACACCCATGCAACTCTTTATAACGGAGCTTATTCTGTTTTTGTTGAAAAAAAGAAAAAGGACAGGGAGATATATCAGCGTCACTACGAAAATCAGCAAAAGGAGATTGCACGTCTTGAGGCGTATATAGAGCAGCAAAGACGTTGGAACAGAGAGCGAAACATAATAGCCGCAGAAAGCCGTGAAAAAGCTATTGAGAGAATGGACAAGCTGGAAAAGCTTGAGGATACGCCTACGGGAATCAGCTTTTCTTTCGGAGAGGCAATACGCTCGGGAAACGACGTTTTGAGTGTTCAGGGACTTGAGATGGCTTTTGATTCAAAGAGACTCTTTACTGAGCTTTCGTTCGAGGTCAAAAGATGCGACAGACTGTTCATACTGGGAAAAAACGGAACGGGTAAATCAACGCTTTTGAAAATACTTAATTCCCGTATTGATGCAATTGCGGGAGAATTTGAATACGGAACAAACGTGAAGCTTGGCTACTACGACCAGGAAAACCAAAACCTTTCTCCCGACAATACAGTGCTGGATGAGCTTTGGAACGAGTATTCCTCTATGACTATGACCGAGGTGCGCTCAGCATTGGCTCTGTTCAGATTTTGCGGTGATGACGTAATGAAAAAGGTGTCGGTGCTCAGCGGTGGAGAAAAGGCGAGACTTACCCTTGCGAAGCTTATGCTTTCAAAGGTCAATCTGCTCATACTTGACGAGCCTACCAACCACCTTGACATAGCATCCCGCGAAACCCTTGAGGAAGCAATTCTTGCCTTCAAGGGTACGGTAATTGCCGTTTCTCACGACCGATACTTTATAAAAAAGCTTGCCACCAGAATATTGAGGATAGAGGACAGGGGCTGTACCGTTTATGAGCACGGCTACGAGCACTATCTTGAAAAGGTAAAGGATGCCGTTAAGACCTCGTCGGTTACAGCATCTGCTTCCACGGGCAAGGAAGAGTTTATGCAAAGACGTGAGAATAAGGCGCAGGAGCGTAAGCGTGAACGTGACATAGCCAAAACAGAAGGCGAAATCGAAGAAACGGAAAAGAGAATAAACGAAATAGAAGAAAGAATGTCGGGAGAGCTTGCCACAGACTATTCTGCACTGATGGAGGCGGAGAAGGAAAGACAGACTCTTGAGGAGAGACTGGAGGAGCTGTACGTTTTTCTTGACACTCTTATGTAGGTGAATTATGGCAACAGTCAGACTTGATAAAATTATTTCGTCGGCAATGGCTTTGACACGGAGCGAAGCCCATACTCTTATCAAAAGGGGCTACGTTGCCCTTGACGGTAAGACCGAAAAGGATATAGGAAAAAAGATTGACCCCGAAAAAAATAATATTACCTGTAAGGGTGAGTTATTGAAGTATTCCGAGTATCACTATTTTATGCTTAATAAGCCCGACGGATATATTTGCTCCACAGAGGATATGCGCGATCCTACGATAATGGAGCTTTTGCCCGACAGTGTAAAGCATTACGATATCTTTCCTGTGGGGAGACTGGACAAGGATACCTTTGGACTTGTTATCCTTACGGATAACGGAGCTCTTGCCCATTACCTTCTTTCTCCCAAACGTCACGTGGACAAGAAATACTATCTTGAAACCGATTTGCCTATGACGGAAAATGACGTTGAAAGACTTAAGGCGGGTGTGGACATTGGTGAAAAGAACCTTACTCTTCCTGCAAAGCTTGAAATTTGTAACGAGGCGACCAAGGCATATATAACTATTTGCGAGGGCAAATTCCATCAGATAAAAAGGATGCTGTCCGTACTTGGTAAGGAAGTAGTATACCTGGAAAGAGTGGAGTTTGACCAAATAAAGCTGCACACAGCTCTTGCCAGAGGTGAGACCAGAGAGCTTACCCCCGAAGAAATAGCTTCACTTTTGAAGAATATGGCATAAAGATAAAAAACGGACATAGAATATGATAAAGACAAAAATCAAAGGAGTGTCATATTTATGTTCGTTTTCTCTTTTAAGGCAACAACACTGAAATATATAGGGGTTATGAGCCTTTGTGCCGTTGCAATAGCACTTACGGTTTCACTGGTCCCGTCCACCAATCTGTCTACGGGTATGGATAATATCGCCGTGGAGGTTTCTGCCGAGGACTACAAGAACGTAAAAACCAACGAAAACAGAAGGGCGTTTCTGAAAGGCTACGGATGGGAAACGGATGAAGAGCCCGTGCACTCGGGAAGCGTGACTATTCCCTATGAGTTTGACGAGCTATACAGCGAATACAACAAGCTTCAGAAGAAAGAAGGTCTGGACCTCGAAAAATACAAGGGCAAGACGGTGGAGATGTACGTATACAAGGTAACCAATGCCGACGGTGATGCATACGCCAGTCTTTTGATATATAAAAACCGTGTTGTAGGCGGTGACGTTTCGTCCTCCGATCCTACCGGCTTCAGATATAGCTTTAGCGGAGAATAAATATGACAGCACAGCGGAAGGTATCACCTTCCGCTTTTGCCTTTGGTTGCTCTTGACCTTGCGGTAGTTTTATGTTAAAATATATTATCAAATTATCCGAGGTGCAAATGAAGAAAGTCAATATATATACAGACGGTGCTTGCAGCGGAAATCCCGGACCGGGAGGTTGGGCTGCAATTCTTGTCTATAACGGAAAAGAAAAGCTTATTTCGGGCGGAGAGGCAAATACCACCAACAACAGAATGGAACTTACTGCGGTGGTAAGCTCACTTGAGCTGTTGAAGGAAGGGTGTCGGGTGGAAATAACCTCCGATTCCAAATAC
>JAZSDT010000149.1:0-18533 GCA_045531285.1 Eubacteriales bacterium | reverse complement strand
GACAGCGAGGACGAAGAGGCGATAAAGGGAAAAACGCTGACTCTCCCTGTTGTTTGGCAGGCCGAAAGAGTCGGAAGAGACAGAGATGACCTCTCAGACTACAAGCTTAAAATACAGTCGGTGCTCTGCTTTAGCACTCGCGCGGCTAAAATAGAGTATTACCACAACTCAAGCTTCCTTGAACACGGCGGCTCACCCGAAAAAGCGACGAAAGCAGCTTTTGTAAAGGCTATTGACCAGTATTTGAAAAATACGAACAAGTATGCAAAAGCAGAGCAGAAAATCGGATTCCAGGATATTGAGGATTGTTTGATTTTTGTTGTAAATTCATTCTCTACTCAGACCTCTTATGCCAACCAGACAAAGAAGGCTATCACTAACGTCTTTATAGAAAAGGCGATGACAGACTTCTTTACTCATCAGCTCGAAGCGTACTTCGCGGAAAATCCTGCCGACGCCGACCGAATAGCAGCACAGGTTCTCATCAACAAGCGAAGCCGAGAGAGCGCAGAAAAAGAGAGACTGAATATAAAGAAAAAGCTTACTGCTTCGGTTGATATTTCTAACAGAGTGGAAAAATTTGTAAATTGCAGAAGTAAGGATATTGCCAGACGAGAGCTTTATATAGTTGAGGGTGATTCAGCTCTTGCTTCCGTTAAAACAGGCAGAGACGCCGAGTTTCAGGCTGTTATACCTGTAAGGGGTAAGACTTTGAACTGTCTGAAGGCGGGATATGACAAAATATTTAAAAGCGATATTATAGTTGATCTTTTAAAGGTTATCGGTTGCGGCGTTGAAATTAAATCAAAATCCAATAAGCAGCTTGTTGATTTTGATATAGAGGCGTTAAAGTGGAATAAGATTGTAATTTGTACCGATGCCGATGAAGACGGTTTCCAGATCCGTACTTTGATTTTGACAATGATATACAGGTTGCTTCCCACGCTTATCAAAATGGGAAAAATTTATATAGCCGAATCTCCTTTGTATGAAATCAAATGCAAGGATGATATATTCTTTGCATACGACGAAAAAGAAAAAGCTGAGATACTTGAAACTCTTCAAGGTAAAAAGTATACGATCCAGCGTTCTAAAGGTCTTGGCGAAAACGAACCTGAAATGATGTGGAAAACAACAATGAATCCTGCCACACGCAGACTTATAAGAATTATGCCTGAGGATGAACAAAAAACCTATGAAATGTTTAATATTCTCCTTGGTGATGACCTTGCCGGAAGAAAGCGTTTTATCGCTGAAAACGGATATAAGTACGTAGATGCGGCAGATGTGTGAGGATAAATATGGCGAGAAGAAAAAAAGAAACTGCAGTAGAGGAATTTGTTCCTGCTGAGGTGCGCGAACAGGGGATAACTGATACTCTTGAAACCAATTATATGCCTTATTCTATGAGCGTTATTATTTCAAGAGCAATCCCCGAAATAGACGGTTTTAAGCCAGCACACCGTAAATTGCTCTACACGATGTATAAGATGGGGCTTATGTCGCCAAACGCTGACAGAACAAAGTCTGCTAACGTAGTCGGAGCGACAATGAAGCTGAACCCGCACGGCGATATGGCGATATATGAAACAATGGTTCGTCTTACAAGAGGTAATGAAGCATTGCTTCATCCTTTGGTCGATTCAAAAGGAAGCTTTGGAAAACAGTATTCCAGAATGGCGTTTGCTGCATCAAGATATACGGAAGTTAAACTTGACCCGTTCTGTGCAGAATTGTTTTCGGGCATTGATAAAGATGCCGTTGATTTTGTAGATAACTATGACAGCACAATGAAAGAACCCAAGCTTTTGCCGGTATCTTTCCCGAACGTGCTCGTTACTCCCAATATGGGTATCGCCGTAGGTATGGCAAGCTCTATTTGCTCATTTAACCTTGCGGAAATATGCGATACTGCAATCGGACTTATCAAGGACGAAGATTTCGACATAAACACAACGTTGCTTGGACCAGATTTTTCAACCGGCGGTAACATTGTTTACAACAAAGAGCAAATGGATATGGTGTACAACGTCGGTAAAGGTACGATAAAGGTACGCTCTAAATATAAGTTTGATAAAGAGAATAATTGCATTGAGGTATATGAAATTCCTTATACAACAGATGCTGAAACTATTATTGATAAGCTCGCTGACCTTGTAAAGTCGGGGCGTGTGAAAGAAATAACCGACGTAAGAGACGAAATTGACCTCAAGGGTCTTAAAATTGCAATTGATGTCAAGCGCGGAACAGACCCCGACAAGCTTATGACAAAGCTGTTTAAGTTAACAACGCTTGAGGACGATTTTTCTTGTAACTTTAATATCTTGATTTCCGGCACACCTATGCTTTTAGGCGTAAAGGATATCATACTTGAATGGCACGCGTACCGTTCAGAATGTCTCAAGAGAGAATTGTATTATGATTTACAGCAAAAGTATTCTTTGCTTCACCTTCTTGAAGGTCTTGAAAAAATTCTTCTCGACATTGATAGAGCAATTGCTATCATACGTAAGACTGAGAACGATGCCGTCGTTATTCCCAATCTTTGTGATGGCTTTAATATCGACGTTCTGCAGGCTGAATATGTTGCGGATATTAAGCTGAGAAACTTAAATAAAGAGCACATTCTCAAAAAGACTGCGCAGATAAAGAACCTCAAAGAAGAAATTGAAGAGCTTGAGTCTATACTCAAGAGCACGTCTAAGCTTAACCGTTTAATAATCAAGCAGTTGACTCAGATAAAAGAAAAATACGGTAAGCCGAGAAAAACAGATATTATATACGATGGCGTTGAGACTTATGACGTTACCGAAGAGGTAGAGGAAGAATTTACCGCTTACGCTGTATGCACAGCGGAAGGATATTTTAAGAGAATAACGTTCCAGTCATTGAGAGGAAGCGACGTGCAAAAGCTCAAAGACGGAGATAAGATAGTGTTCTCCGGTGAACTTTCAAGCAAAGCTGAATTGATTTTCTTTACAGATAAAGCGCAGGCATACAAGACCAGACTGTCCGCCTTTGATAACGTCAAGGCATCTTCACTTGGTGAATTTGTACCTGTGAAGCTTGGATTTGAACCCGATGAAAAGGTTATCTTTTTTGCGGCGGTTGAAAGCTTTGAAAAGCGTTTGTTTATCGCTTTTGAAAATGGAAAGTGTGTTATCATTCCTTTATCGGGGTTTGAGACAAAGAATAATAGAAAGAAGCTGACCGCAGCCTTTTGCTCATCCCAGAACGTAGCTCATATGATGGTGCTTGATAAGGGTGAGGAAAAGGATGTCTTCATAAGAACACATCTTGGAAAAGCTGTAGTTGTAAATACTGCGCTTGTTCCCTTAAAGTCGACCCGTACGTCAATGGGTGTTCAGGTTATATCTCTTAAGCCGAACGATAAGGTAGACTTCGTGTGTGCTGTTGAGCTTATGTCAAAGAAGCCATTGCCTAAGTACAAGAAAACAAAGATACCGTCAGCAGGAATGGTTTACAACGAAATTGATATAGAAGAAAATCAAACTTCTTTGATTTAAAACTATTTACTTTATACTTTCTTTGTGGTATAATGAATTATTAACGCATAATTACTATATTTAAAGGAGTTTGCATATATGAAAAACTTCTTATTACCGAAAATAAAGAATTACAGAAACGAAATTATAGCTGTAATTCTTATGCTGTTGTTTTTTTCAGTCTGTGCTATAAAAATAGATTACCGTTTATTCTTTATAGGTGTGCTTGTTGTTCTTGTGTACGCTTGCGTACTTATGGCATTTTATTTTACAAGCAAAAAGAAAACTGGCGAAAAGAACAAAAAGGATAGAATACTGAATAATCTGTCAGCCGAGTTTATAATGAACTTTGATACTCCTGTTGCCATTCTTGATGACGAAGGGGTGATATTGTGGTACAATCAAAGATTTTCAGAGGATTGTGATTCTAAAACGTTATATGGCACAAACATTAACGATCTTCTTGAAACGAAGTTCAATTTGAATCATCTAAAGGAAAATTTATCCGAAACCACCGACAATACTCCTTTATTTGCATCTTTGATGGGAACTAAGTATAAGGTTGTTTCTTACAAGCACGCTGTTTCTTCTGCCAGCGAAAACTTCTATATAACTGTATGGCATGATATGACAGAACAGCAGATGCTTGAAAAAGAGCTTGTTTCACGCAATCCCGTTGTCATGTATGTTTATATTGACAATTTTTACGATGCAGGCGGAACGTTGGTAAGTAATTACCGCACTGTCACAGCTAAGGTCTCAACTCTTCTTTACGATTGGGTAAAGGGATACAACGGTATTGTAAGGGAGTTTGAGAGGGATAAATACATCGCTGTTTTTGACAGAGAATATCTTGCCGATATCACAGAAAAGAAGTTTGAAATACTTGACAGTGTTCGTGAACTTTGTGAAAAAGATATTGATACGCTTGCGACCTTGTCGATCGGTGTTGCATGTCTTGACAATGCTACTCTTGCCGAGAAAAACGATATAGCGCATCAAGCGCTTGATTTGGCAATGCAAAGAGGCGGAGACCAGGCTGTACTTAAGTTTGATGAGTCAACAGAGTTTTACGGCGGACGTTTCAAAACCGTCCAAAAAAGAACGAAAATCAGATCGAGAGTTATTGCTCACGAGCTTATTCGCTGTATAGCTAACAGTTCTAACGTTTTAATTATGGGGCATAAGTTTGCGGACCATGACTCTATTGGCTCTTGTATCGGAATCGCCAAGCTTGCTCTGGAGTACAACAGTAAGGTTAATATTGTCGCAAATAAAAGCGACACCAATCTTCAGAGGCTCTTTAAAAAGATTACGTCTATGGAAAAGTACAAGAATATTTTTGTTGACGCATACGAGGGGCAGGACCTTATATCGCCGAACACTTTGCTTGTAGTTTGTGACGTTAATAACTCTGCTATTTTTGAATCAAAGGACATTTACGAAAACATAAAAAACGTTGTCGTAATTGACCATCACCGAAAGACAGGTGAATTTATAGTTGAGCCGCTTATAAACTTTATAGAGCCGTCGGCATCTTCTGCGTCAGAGCTGGTATCCGAGATACTCGAACACGTTACTCCTCCGGGATCACTCTTGCAGGAGGAAGCTGAACTCTTGTTTGCCGGAATCGTTCTTGATACAAAGCAGTTTTCAAAGAACACGGGAGTCAGAACGTTTTCTGCAGCCCTTTATCTCAGAAGCGAGGGTGCTGTTCCTTCCGAAATCAACGAAATGTTTAAGTCCAGCTTCGAGGATTTTTCAAGAGAAGCAACCTTCCTCAGTAACGTTGTGATATACAGAGACATAATTGCAATTTCCGTATTAGAGGATGACGGAACGCCTTCGGATAAAATATCAGCTTCACGTGTCGCTGATAAGTTGTTGGAGGTCGATGGTGTGCATGCTTCCTTTGCCTTGTGCAAAATAGGGGAGACTGTTCATATTTCTTCCAGATCCCTTGGCGGAGTAAACGTTCAGCTTATTTTGGAAAAGCTTAACGGAGGCGGACATTTCGATTCAGCCGGAGCACAAGTGAGCGACACTTCTATGGCTGACGTGCTTCAGCTATTAAAGAAAGCAATAGATGAATATTTAGATACAGAAAAGAAAGGTTAACACAAATTATGAAAGTTATTCTTACAAAAGACGTTAAGGCACAGGGTAAAAAAGGTGAACTTATTGACGTATCCGACGGATATGCTAAGAATTTTCTTCTTCCTAAGGGACTTGCAATAATAGCGGGCGCAAAAGAAATGAATGAGCTCAAGAACCGCGAAAGTGCTGAACGTTTCAAAATCGAAACAGAAAGAAAAGAAGCTAAAGAGCTTGCTGCAAAGCTTGATTCTGTAGTTGTAAAGGTTAGCACTACAGCAGGTGCAGAAGGTAAGCTTTACGGCTCGGTAACTTCTATGGAAATTGCTGACATTCTTGCAAAAGATCATGGAATTACAATTGATAAAAGAAAAATAGTTATGAGCGATCCCATTAAGGCTTTTGGAAGCTATACGTTTGACGTTAAGCTTTATGCCGAAGTGGTTGGTAAGCTCAACGTTATAGTTACGGAAAAGAAATAAATTGTTTAGGAAGTAAAAGTTATGAGCAATGCTGATAATAAAAACGCAAATGCACAGTCGCCTTTTATGAGGCAGGTTCCTTATTCGTTGGAAGCGGAACAGGCTGTGATTGGATCGATTATCCTTGACGGAGAAAGACTTGCCCAGGTGGCTGAGATCATCAAGGCTGACGACTTTTATGTTGAAAGACACCGTGATATATATTCGATACTCCAGAGCATGTACCTTGAAAGCAGAAGCATTGACCTCATTACTTTGTTGAACAATCTTGTTTCATCAGGCTCATACGACGAGGACAACGCAAAAACATACGTAAAACAGCTTTGCGAAATGGTGCCTTCTGTTTCCAATATTGTTGACTATGCAAAAATTGTTCGTGACAAAGCTCTTTTGAGAAAGCTTATATCGGTATCTGAGGAAATAAGCGATGCCGCTTACCAAGATACAGAAGACGTAACTAACATTGTAGATTCTGCAGAATCAAAGGTTTTTGCCTTGACTCAAGGAATGATTACCAGTGATTTTGTGTCTGTCCATGACGTTATACTGGAATACTATAAACAGCTCGAAAGTATAATGCACGATCCTGAGGGGGCAAACGGTACGCCTACTTACTATTCAGGACTTGACAAGGTACTGGTAGGTATGGGTAAAGGAGATTTGATACTCATAGGTGCCCGTCCCGGTATGGGTAAAACCAGTTTTGCTTTGAACATTGCTTCTCAAGTCGCAATGCACCAGGACAAGAGCGTTGCTATCTTTTCGTTGGAAATGTCAAACACCCAGCTTGTTGCACGTATGCTTTCTAGCGAAGCACGTATAGATAGCTATAAGCTCAGAAAAGGAGATATTTCACCCGAGGAATTTCAAGCTCTAGCAAAGGCTGCTACAGCCCTTTCAAAGACTCAGATTTATATTGATGATACCAGTGACGTAACTGTAACGCGAATGAAAGCGAAGCTTCGCCGACTAAAGAATCTTGGCCTTGTAGTAATTGACTACCTTCAGTTGATGCAGTCAGATAAGCATACAGATAACCGAGTTGTAGAGGTTGCGGATATTTCCAGAAATCTTAAGCTTATGGCAAAAGAGTTCGGAGTTCCCGTAATTACTTGTGCTCAGCTTTCACGTGGTCCCGAATCCAGAAACAGTAAAAAACCTATGCTTTCAGACCTTCGTGATTCCGGAGCAATCGAGCAGGATGCTGATATTGTTATATTCCTTTACAGAGACGAATATTACAAGGATGCAGGAGACAGCAACGATGCCGAAAAGCCGGCTGACAATATTGCTGAGGTAATCGTTGCCAAAAACAGACACGGTTCTACAGGTACTGTAAAAATGGGTTGGGAGGGACAGTATACCCGATTTACAACTTTGGACAGTTCATATGATGAAAATTGATAAATTTGAAATTAAGCTGCTGAATACCATAAAAAAGTACAATATGCTTTGTTCAGGCGATAGGGTACTTGTTGCACTTTCTGGCGGAAAAGATTCTGTAGCCCTGACACATGCTCTCAATAAGCTTTCTTCAAAGCTTGGGATTTCTGTTTTTGCGTTCCATCTTAATCACGGCATACGTGGGCAAGAGGCGGATGCGGATGAGAATCTGGCAAAATGCTTTTGCGATGAGCTGTCGATTCCTTTTGCTTCTGCGTACGCTGACGTTCCATCAATGTCACAAACTTCTTCCGATGGGCTTGAAGCTGTAGCCCGTGACGTAAGATACAAAGAGTTGAGACAGGCGGCAGATAAATTCGGTTGCAATAAAATCGCAACAGCACACACCGCCAGCGACAACAGCGAAACTCTTTTTATCACTTTGTCTCGCAATTCTTTTGCTAAGGGAATTCCTCCTGTGCGCGACAATATAGTGCGTCCTTTGATTTGCCACACAACCAAAGAGGTTCTTGATTATTGCAGTGCAAATAAGTTGGAATTTGCAACTGATTCTACAAATTCGGACGACTCGTATACTCGCAATTATATCAGACATAAAGTACTCCCGCAGGTGTATGGCTTTTCTCCTTCATTTGACGAAAACTCTGTTCGTTTTTCGGATATACAACGTTCTAACGCGGCGCTGGTGGAGATGGTTGCAAAAAAGTATTATGAAAAAAATAATGTCCCTGTTTCTTTGAACTCGTTACGAACCTTGTCAAATGAAGAATGCTATTATAACGTACTATATTACGTAGTTTGTTCCTACTTTAATATCAGTCTGTCGTACTGTCAATTTGACGAACTGGTTTATCTTTTGAAAAACGGCAGAACCGGACAAAAGGTATCAATAGGCGAAGGAGCATATTTGAAGCTTGGGTATGATAATCTTGAATATCAAAAAGATGTTTGCGACGTTGAAGATTACGAATTTGAAATTAAATTAGGTAAAAATCCTATACCTCACAGCAACTTAAGTCTTTGGTTTGAAACTGCCGAGGAGTTTTTTAAAAGAACAAAAGAAAATGAACTAAAAAATTTAAAAGTTAACAAATTAACAAAGAACATTTTAATAAAATATAATATAATAAATTCGTCGCTTGTCGCGCGCTCAAGAATAAACGGTGATTCGTATATTTGCAGAGGAATAAACAGAAGCGTTAAAAAATATATGATCGACGAAAAAATACCCTCAGAGCTCAGATCCAGAATCCCGATCGTTTGCGATTCGGCAGGAATCGTGTGGGTGCCGGGGCTTGGCGTTGCAGACAGAATAAAAGAAAATAATACAGATGGGGACAGTTTTTCCTTGTCTGTGGACTTTGAAAAAAACTGACAGTTGAAAGGTATTATTGAAATGGACAATATGAACATTTCTCATAGTTTGATGGATGATATTGAAAATGTTTTGTTTACCGAAGAGGATTTGGACAGAATCGTTTCAAAGGTTGCATCGGAAATTACCGAGCGTTATGCGGAAAGTTTGCTTGTAAAAAACGAAAAGCTTGTTATGCTTGGCGTTCTTAACGGCTCTTTTCAGTTTATTTCTGACCTTGTAAAGAAAATAGATTTGCCTATTGAGATTGAGTTTATGTTTGCCTCTTCTTACGGCAATAGAACTACCTCGTCCGGCGAAGTAAATATCAGCGTTGGAAAGAATCCGGAGGTTCTTGAAGATCCTAACACACATATCATCATTGTTGAGGACATAATAGATTCAGGAAACACTCTTTCCAAGCTTATGTCTGTGATGAAGACAAAAGGAAATAAGTCTGTAGCTTTGTGTGCTTTGTTTGATAAGCCGGAAAGAAGAACTGTGGATGTTAACGTTGACTTCCTTGGTGCAAGAGTTCCGGATGAATTTATTGTAGGATACGGACTTGACTATAACGAAAAATACAGAAATTTACCTTTCGTAGGTGTATTAAGACGTGAAATATATGAAAATTAGATCTGTTAGGAGTGATGCTGTCTAATGAAAACTAAAAACGGTTTAAAGGTAATTATTTTTTATGTAGTTTTGATTGCCCTGATTTTATGGGCAACAACTGCATTATTAAATACGCAAAACGATAAAGTAAGCTTCAGCACCATTGTTAAATACTTTAACGATGAACAAGTCGAGAGCTTTTTCGTAGATGATGACAATACTTTATATCTTACTCTTAAATCCGAGAACAAGCAGAACGCTGAAGTAATTAAATACTCACTGAGAAGTATGGATGTGTTCGAAGCGTATCTGGGAGATACAGTAAGACGTCAGTACGCTGACGGTGTGCTTTCCGAATATGACTACGTAGCACCGAAGGTCGTTCCATTCTGGGTGTCATTCTTGCCATATATTATAATGATAGTAATATTTGTTGTAATATGGATGTCCTTTATGAATCAGGCAGGTGGCAAGGGCGGAAAAATGAACTCGTTTGGAAGAGCAAAGACAAAGCTTGGCTCAGACGAGAAAAACAAAGTTCTGTTCACCGACGTAGCAGGTGCTGACGAAGAAAAAGAAGAGCTTACAGAAATTGTTGAATTTTTGAAAAATCCTCAAAAATTCACCGATCTTGGTGCCAGAATTCCAAAGGGTGTACTTCTTGTTGGCCCTCCCGGTACAGGTAAAACACTTCTTGCTAAGGCGGTTGCAGGAGAAGCAGGAGTTCCGTTTTATTCAATTTCCGGTTCTGACTTTGTTGAAATGTACGTTGGTGTTGGAGCATCCCGTGTAAGAGACCTTTTCGAAACGGCTAGAAAGACTTCTCCCAGTATAGTATTTATTGATGAGATAGATGCTGTAGGCCGTCACAGAGGAGCAGGTCTTGGCGGAGGTCACGACGAAAGAGAACAGACGCTTAACCAGCTTCTTGTTGAAATGGACGGATTTGGAGCAAATGACGGAGTAATCGTACTTGCGGCAACTAACCGACCTGATATTCTTGACCCTGCTCTTCTCAGACCCGGTCGTTTTGACAGACAGGTTACCGTAAACTATCCTGATATCAACGGACGTAAAGAGATACTTGACGTTCATGCAAAGAACAAGCCCTTTGAAAAAACTGTTGATATGCTCACTATAGCTAAAACTACGGTCGGATTTACAGGTGCTGACCTTGCCAATTTGTTGAATGAAGCGGCTCTTTTGGCTGCCAGAAAAGGCAAGAGACTAATAGGTATGAAAGAGATTGAGGAAGCATCAATCAAAATTATAGTTGGAACGGCAAAGAAGTCGTTAAAGCGAAACGAACTGGAAACAAAAATGACTGCATATCACGAAGCCGGTCATGCAGTTGCACATTTTGCTTTACCTACACTTGACCCTGTACAGCAGATTTCTATAATCCCGACAGCACGTACCGGCGGTTATACACTGTCAGTACCTCAGGAGGATCGTTTCTTCACTTCTCGCCGTCATATGCAAGAGGAAATTGTTTCGCTTCTTGGCGGACGTGTTGCTGAATTCCTTATTTTTAACGATTTTACCACCGGTGCTTCCAATGATATACAAAGAGCAACCCAACTCGCACGTAATATGGTAACACGTTACGGTATGAGCGAAAAGCTTGGTTCTATTGTATACGGTTCGGAACATGGAAACGACGAAGTTTTCCTTGGAAGAGATTTTTCAAACTCAAGAAATTTCTCAGAAAAGATTGCAGCTGAAATTGATGATGAAATCAGAAATATTGTTGATTCTTCATACACACAGTGTTCTGAGATTATTAATCAATACATTGATAAGCTGCACCTTATCGCCGAGTATCTCGTTGCAAACGAAATAATGGACGATGAGCAGTTTAAAGTTGCTATGGAAACTGATGCAACTGTCGAAGATCTTGAACGTATCAGAGATGAAAAGCGTCAAAGAAGCAACGAAGAGAATACAAATGCTGCAAATACTGACGAAGAGCCTACAAATCAAGAAACAGAACAGAACGTATAAAGGAATAAAGCGGCTGACAATGCCAGCCATTCCTAGTAATCAACACTGCGGAGTTGATTTAATGTAAATGAAAGAGTCCGGATTAATCCGGACTCTTTTGCATTGAGTGTTATATGTCGTTTTTAAAGAAAACTTCATCTACCTGAAAAACTTTGTTGCTAAGATACGACAGTAAATTTGTTTCTTCGTTGGGGTGAAATGATAGTTGATATGAATACAGTGCTTGAAATTTGTAACCGTTTTTCTTATCATCTCTGTTAACGCCGTATTTACCGTCACCCACAAGAGGATGCCCCATATGGGCGAATTGAGCTCGGATCTGATGAGTTCGTCCTGTTACAAGTGTAACCTCAACGAGCGATATATCCTTTTTTTTGCTGCATTTCAGTACGGTGTAATACGTTTCTGCAGTCAGTGCATTTGGTACAGGCTTTTCGTAAACTTGCACGGTGTTTGTGGCTGTATCTTTGAGAAGGAAGTTTTTAATATGACCTGATTTGTTTTGGAAGGTACCGTGTACCAAAGCCAAATACTTCTTTGTTACTTCATTGTTCTTTATCAGCTCATTGACACATCTGAGCGCTTCGGCATTTTTAGCACAAATTACAATTCCGCCTGTGTTTCTGTCGATTCTGTTACACAGAGACGGAACAAAACTCATTTCTGATTCCGGGACGTATTCACCTTTTTTGTACAAGTATGCCTTGATTTTGTCTATTAGTGTTCCGCTGGTTTCTTTGTCATCGGAATGTACTATTACTCCCGGTTTTTTATCAACAAGCAGAATGTTATCGTCCTCATAAACAATATTTAAGTTTGGATTAAGATTTGTAAATGAAAGGTCGTTTTCTTTTTCAAAAAATTCATCACGTATATAAAATTCAACGATGTCGCCAACGTTCAGTCTTGTGCTTTGTGTTGCTTTTTTTCCATTGACTTTTATTCTTTTTTCTCGAATATATTTATACATAAGGGACAAAGGAAGCAATGGCATGGATTTGTTCATAAATTTGTCAAGCCTTTGTCCGGCATCGTTTTTGGATATAATAACGGATCTGATAGGTCAATCCTCCTTAATCAAGAAATGCTTCCAATCTATTTATTTTAAAGCCTTTTGCGATAAAGTTTCTTTCGTATTCGGTTTTTACGTTATCGTAAGGCAGCTCCTCTGTATGAAGATCAAAGGTAACGTTTTTTAACGTATATCCGCTTTCTGGAAATGTTTCAAGGGAATAGTCGAACAACGGTCTGTTATCTGTTTTAAAGTGAATCGAACCGTTTCTTTTTAATATTTTTTTGAAAGTTTCCAAAAATGTTGGACTGGTTAAGCGCCTCTTTGCGTGGCGTTTTTTAGGCCATGGGTCACAAAAGTTGATATATACAGTATCAAACATTTCCTCGGGAAAGATTTCGGGGAGTATTTCCGCGTCGCAGTTAACAAAACGCACGTTGCTTAGATTTGCCTGATTGATCTTTTCTAATGCAAGAACTATTATATCGGTAGCTTTTTCTATTGCGATAAAGTTAATATCCGGGTTGTTTTCTGCCATTCCTTTGACAAAGTCACCTTTTCCGCAACCTATTTCAAGGCGAATAGGATTATTATTGCCAAAAACTTCGGACCAATTGTTTTTGTGCTCTATTGGTTCGTTTATAAAATAATCAGAACACGCCTCTATTCTTTCAGGTGTGTTTTTTCTTTTTCTGGCTCTCAATTTTTTCACTCCGTTTTTCTTATTTTAATGTATTATATTACTTTTTTCCTGTTTTTTCAAGAGGTAAAGAATAACTTGTTTGCTTTGCGTCTAAAATTGTTTGAAAGAAGGCGAGACTAATGATAAAATTATCAAAGGAAGTAGGAGAAGTAATTGAGTTTTCTCGAGTGATAGCTTCTAATCTGGGACACTCTTTTATTGGTACAGAGCATTTGCTTTTGGCCCTTTTGGGCAGAAAAAAATCAGATGATTTTTTGATTAATAAATTTGATGTCGGTTTAACTTATTCGGATGTAATGGACGCAGTGTTGGAAAAAAATCTGTGTGGCGAACGAAGTGTGTTGAATAAAAATAATATTACAAAAAATTACGAAGCTGTAATTTCAAAAAGCTATGTTAGAGCTTATTCAAGGAAATCAGAGGAAGTGAATTGCGACGATTTGTTTTTATCATTATTAAGTGAAAAATGTACAGCATCCGAAATTATAAATAAATGTAAAAGAGGGCAACGGTATTTGGAAAACAGTATCAATAAAACTTTCTCGATAACTTTTGAAAAGCTAACAGAAATGCGAAAAAACACCCCTGTTTTAAACGAATTTTCTCTAGACGTTACCTTGTCTGCTCTCGAAGATAAGCTTGATCCTGTTTTTGAACGTGATGAGGAAATAGACAAGGTAATACAGATTTTATTGAGAAAAAGCAAAAACAATCCTTGTTTAGTAGGCGGTGCGGGAGTAGGAAAGAGTGCCATCGCCGAGGGACTGGCTCTCAGAATGATAGAAGGGAAGGTTCCGTACGAGTTATCGCAAAAGAGATTAGTTTCTTTGGACCTTGCTTTGTTGTTAGCGGGAGCAAAATACCGCGGTGATTTCGAAGAAAGAATTAAAAGTATTTTAGACGAAGTGAAAAAAGCTAAAAACGTAATTCTGATGATTGATGAGATACACAGTATTGTTAATACAGGTTCAGGAGAAGGCACACTTGATGCTGCAAATATTTTGAAGCCGGAATTAGCACGGGGAGAAATAAGTATTATAGGTGCAACCACTGCAGAAGAATATATGAAAAACATAGAAAAAGACAGTGCGTTGGACAGACGTTTTCAAAAAGTTGTAATTGAAGAGCCTAGCTATGAATCATCAGTTAAAATTCTAAAGGGTTTAAAAAGCAGATATGAACGGTTTCATGGGATTGAAATAGATGACGGGGCGTTAGTCAAGGCAATAGAAATATCTATGAAGCTATATCCTAACAAGCACCTTCCTGACAAAGCAATAGACGTGCTTGATGAAAGTGCAGCAAAAACTCGTATGAACAAGCAAAAAATACTGACAAAGGAAGATATGGAGGTTTTTTACAGCAATAGCTCGATGAAAACGGAAGGTTTATTGGAAAATTTAAATAAGCTGATAGTAGACCAGGAAGAAGCTATTGAAAAAATAAATGAGCTTCTGTTAATAAGACGCTCCGAGTTTATGGAAACAGCATCGCCTGTTTCAATGATGTTCGTTGGTTCGACAGGCTGTGGTAAAACAAAGACGGCTAAGGAGATATCAAAATATTTGTTATCCGGAAAAACGCCCGTAAAACTTGATATGGGAGAATATTCGGAAGGTCATTCTGTTTCAAAGTTAATTGGAGCACCTCCCGGATACGTGGGTTATGAGGATAACGGGATTTTGATTAAAGAGGTTTCGAAAAATCCGTCAGCAGTGATAATATTTGACGAAATAGAAAAGGCGCACGCTGACGTTATTAAGCTTTTTCTCAATTTGCTTGATGAAGGAATTATGACCGATAGTCGAGGAAAACGCGTAAGCTTTTCTAAATGTATTTTTATATTCACTTCAAATTTGTCATGCGAGAACAATGTGAAGAGTGCGGGTTTTGTTTCACCTGATAAAAAAGAAAGACTGAATAAAATTAAAAGCGCTTTGGGAAACGAGTTTATTGGAAGACTGGATGGTATTATAACGTTTAAAAGTGCAAGCGAAGAAGGCGCTTTTGACTTGATAAACAAGAAAGTCGATGCAATCAGGGGAGAATGCTGTAAAAGAAAAATAGCCATAGAAATTGATTTCGAAGTAATCGAAAAACTAGTTGAACTTTCTGACGTAAAAAGATTGGGGTACAGAAACGTTGAAAAAACTTTCGAATTACATTTATCAAAAGAAATAACAAAAATATTGATAAACAGTAAAAACATCTTGACAAAAATCAGATTCTATTTGAATCCTAAGGGAGAAATTACATCTTTTTCGGATTTTTGCAAATTCAATCTTGAAAACAACGAACTTTCAATGTATAATAGTCAAAAAAGAGTAGATTGAAAGGAATAGTAATGTTTGATTTTCTGATACCTCATTTTTATTTTCACTCAATTCACGATGTTAGCATTGATTTCTATAAAGAAAATAAAATAACTTGTGTATTATTTGATATCGATAATACTCTTGAGCCATATGCTACAGCACTGCCAAGTGAAAAAACCAAGAATTTGTTCTTGACATTAATAGATAATGGCATAAAGGTTGCTGTTATATCAAATAACCACGAGCAACGTGTAAAAGAGTTTTGTAAAGTATTGGATGTTCCTTATACCTTCGATTCGGCTAAACCGTCCAGCAAAAAAATCAACAGCATTATTGAGAAGCTTAATGCCGACAAAAGAGAAACTGTAATAATCGGGGACCAATTGTTTACGGACATTTGGGCATCATCCAATTCCGATATCAGAGGAGTTTTTGTAGACAGAATAAATTCAGAAGAGTCTTTTTTTATAAAACTGAAAAGAGTTTTAGAAATTCCTTTTGTATCCCATATTAAAAAGAAGGGATACGGTAAAGTAAAATGAAAAGAGCAAAGTTTGGACCGGGAGGAAATTCAGCGTTATTTGAGGCGTCGGGTTTTAAAGGCAGTGTTGATGCTCCGGAATGGGTAAGTAAAATGCAGCTCGATGCCTACGAATATGAGTGTGGAAACGGCGTATCTGCAAGTGAAGAGATTCTGGCAATGATAGGTTTAAATGCGGCAAAGCGCGGAGTATCGGTTTCTCTTCATTCGCCGTACTACATATCGCTTTCGGGAATAGTTCCCGAGAAGAGACTGGGGAGCATTAAATATATCATCCAAAGTCTTACCGCGGCTAAGCTTCTTGGGGCTAACGTAATTGTGGTTCATGCTGGAAGCGCTTCTAAAATTGATAGAAAAGAAGCTATGCTTTTGGCGGCGGATACCCTTAAGCATGCTATTGTTGAGTGTGAAAAAATTGGTTTTGGAAACGTAAAAATAGGCCTTGAGACAATGGGTAAAATTAATCAGCTTGGTACACTTGACGAAATAATAGAGCTTTGTGGCATTGACAGCAGATTTGTGCCTGTAGTTGATTTTGGACACTTATATGCAAGGTCTTGCGGAACTGACATTTTGACTTCCGAAAGCATAAAGAGAATTTTTGAGAAGATTTCAAAATCGCTCGGTGGAGATATAGCCGATAATCTGCACTGCCATTATTCGTGTATCGCGTATTCTAAGGGCGGCGAGTCAAAGCATTTAACCTTTGACAACGGACAGTTTGGCCCTGATCCGAAATTATTTGCTAAAACTATAGCTGAATTAGGAGTATGCCCTACAGTTATTTGCGAATCTGCCGGGACGCAGGACGTTGATGCAGGATTTTTAAAGTCCGCATATATGGAGGAATTAGTATGTCAATGATAAGTAAATTCAGAGAAAATTTCGGTGACCGTCAGGGGTGTGCCTCTCTTATATTGTCTGAGCAAAACAGACTGTACTTGAGTGGAGTTGATTCCAGCGACGGTGCTGTTTTAATTACTGCAAACAGCGCATATCTTATCGTTGACTTTAGATATTTTGAAATAGCAAAATCCAAGGCAAATGGCTTTGACGTTGTACTTGCCGAACGTTCTTTACTTGACTGTGCAAAAGGTTTGTGCGAAAAAGAAGACGTTACAACACTTTTTATTGAGGATGATTACGTAACGGTATCGCTCAACAATAAAATCAAGAACGTTTTTCAAAACGTTAAGATTGATTATCTCGGTTCACTGATTTTGGATATGAGAGCGGTAAAAACCGAAGAAGAGATAAAAAGAATCGTAAATGCCCAATGTCTGACCGACGATACTTTTACTCATATCCTCAGTTTCCTTAAGCCCGGGCTTACTGAGAAAGACGTCGCAACAGAAATCGATTATTATATGCAAAAGAACGGTGCACAGTGCTCTGCTTTCAAAACGATTTGCGTTTCAGGCAAGAATTCGTCCTTGCCGCACGGTGAGCCAACAAATATGACGCTTACACAAAATTCCTTTTTGACAATGGATTTTGGCGCAAAGCTTGATGGATACTGTGCGGATATGACAAGAACTGTTGTCATCGGAAAAGCAGATGATGAAATGAAACAGATCTACAATACGGTACTGGATGCACAGATTTCGGCACTTCAAAGTATTCGCGCAAACGTTTTGGGATGTGACGTTGATTTCGCAGCACGTGATATTATTAGTAAAAGAGGATATGGAAAAAATTTCGGACATTCTACTGGTCACGGTCTTGGAATTAACGTTCATGAATCGCCGTCTTTTTCTCCGAATTTTAAAAAAGAAATCAAAGAAAATTCCGTTTTAAGTGTAGAGCCTGGAATCTACATAGAAGGAAAATACGGTGTAAGAATTGAGGATATAGTGGTTGTAGGAGCCAACGAGGCGCGCAATTTAGCCAAAAGCGATAAAAAACTTATAGAATTACAGTAAAATTCAAAAAAACTATTGCTTTTTCAGAGAAAATAGTATAAAATAGTATGAAAAAGCTATATTTTAAATTTTATGGAGGATATAAAAATGGCAGTAGTAGCTGGAGATTTTAGAAACGGCGTTACATTCGAGATGGATGGAAACGTTATGCAGGTTATCGAATTTCAGCACGTTAAACCCGGAAAGGGCGCAGCTGTCGTAAGAACAAAGCTGAGAAACGTAATTACAGGTGCAGTTGTTGAAAAGACTTTCAACCCTTCTGATAAGTATTCACCTGCTTACGTTGAGAGAAAGGATATGCAGTACCTTTACTCTGACGGTGACCTTTATTACTTTATGGATATGGAATCATATGACCAGATTCCGATTAGCAAGGATATCCTTACACCTAACTTTAAGTTTGTTAAAGAAAACGATATGGTAAGAGTTGCTTCTTACAAGGGTAATGTTTTTGCAGTTGAACCTCCCATGTTTGTTGAGCTTACTGTAACAGAGACAGAGCCCGGCTTCAAGGGTGATACAGCAACAGGTACAACAAAGCCCGCTACTCTTGAAACAGGTGCAGAAATCAAGGTTCCTCT
>JAZSDT010000041.1:0-18809 GCA_045531285.1 Eubacteriales bacterium | reverse complement strand
ACAATTCACTAAAAGGTATGCCCTCCTGACCGGCATACGCTTGCAAGGTTGAATCCGCCTTTCCGTGTGCCGTTACGTTAGCAGAAAAAGCCAACATCTGTGAACCGTATTGTGTACTAACGGAATAAGAAGTGAAGTTTGTCAAATTATTGCAACCGTAAAAGCCTTGTGTTCCAATAGCCGAAACTTCACCTTTAATCACTACAGTTCTCAAGCTATCACAATTAGCAAAAGCAGAACCGCCAATATAAACAACACTTGAAGGGATGGTAAGCGAAGTAATAGAACTCGCACTGTATCCTGCAAAAGATGCTATGGTTTTCGTTCCCTCTCTGGGTGTAAAATTGGAAGGCACTGCGCCATTTACAGCTATGAGATGATTACTGGCATACAACGCACCCGCGCTGAAATTTGACGTAAAGTAAGGAGTTGATTTTAAGATATCCCTACCGATGCTGTAAACACTGTCTGCTATTTTTATATCGGTAATACCCGAAAACCTGAAGGCATAATCACCTATTCCCTTAACTCCGTCGGGTATTTCTATGTTTTTAAGCTTTGAGCAATACTCAAAAGCCAAGCTGTTGATAAACAAATCGTCCCCACCGTTGAAGTTAACCTTTTCCAATGAGCTGCATCTGTAAAACGCACTGCTACCTATACTTTTAAGTGTACTTGGAAGCGTAACCTCGGCAAGTCCCCGACAGTATTCAAAGGCTAAAGAGCCTATGCGTTTTACACCTTCCGGAACAACTATGCTTGAAATATAAGTTTCGGAAAAAGCACAGTCATCTATAAACTCAACAGGATAACCGTTTATCGATGAAGGAACAACAACATCCGGAGAGCCGTTGGAAGAATAGCTTCTGATATGTGCTTTTCCGTCTACTATCCAATAAAAGAATGATCCGTAAAACCCCGATTCGCTCACAACAATTTCGTCATCTTCTCTTGCTTCAATCAGTAGCGAAGAGCATAATAACGCGCTCATGAGCAAAATCGAAAAAGTTATTAAGAATATCCGTCTTTTCATATGCTCGATCCTTTCAAAAACCATTCGTATATTTTTATATTATAATACTTTACAAAAAAGTCAAACCCCGGTACTTCTATATTTCTGCGGAGGCATCCCCACCTCTCTTTTAAAGCACTGTGAAAAATATGCGGGAGAGGAAAATCCCAGCATATCGGAAATTTGCGAAACACTGCTTCCGCATAGCAGCATTTCCTTAGCTTTATGAATCTTCATATCAATATAATATGCTCTGACTCCTTTGCCTGCATACTCGGAGAACGCTTTTTTTAACGTTGTCAGACAAACGCCGCAATGCTTTGCAACGTCACTTACGTCAATGTCGCAATCCAGTTTATCACCCATAAAGCTTACAGCACTGTGATAAACGGCAGACAGCCAAGAATTCGACAGGTTTAAATTACTTTCCCTTTTTTCCAATCTCATAAAAAAAGCTTCGGCAAGCTTTGACGATATCTCCGTAATAGTTCCACATTCATCTTCTAATATATTGGCTAATGCCATATCGCTTTCATCAAGGTCAAAAACAGCAAATTCATTTTTGGGAAAGAAATTGTCAGATAGGTCAAACTCAAGAGACACAAGCTCTGCGCCTTCCGGGGACAATACTCGGCTCATATGGAATACTCCGGGCTTCCATATCGCAAATTGCTTCTGTGATACAGAAATAATACTGCTTGAGCAAGTTATTTCTATTGTGCCCTTTAACACAATGTTCGCCTCATATCTTCCGTGTCGATGCCCTGTAAAGCGAAAATCCGAGCTTTGATGCATATGCCTGTATTTATAAAAATTAACAATTTTCATATCCGTCCCCTTTGAACGACTAAAAACTAAAATTTTATGACTAAAAGCGTATTTACTCTCATTAATTTATATTATAGTATATTCGTAGATATATTGCAATATGAAGGAGAAAAATTATGGTTAGCTATTGTACCTACAAAAACTATCTTACAAAATATGATGACAAAGCCTACACTCTCACCCTTATCCATACCCCAAGCAAAGCACAGGCGGAACTGGTAATAGACGGACTTTATCTCAACAACGAAAAGTTCATTGAAATGAACGAATACGAAAAATGCTCGGTAGGGCAAGTATTTGACTCAGAGACTTCGGAAAGAAAGATGTCATTAACGTTTTGCCCCAAAGTAACACAAAAGGATTTACCTACCTTCCAATTATTCGTCACAGCTTCTTCAAAGCATATAAGAATTCAGTTTTATGAATTACAGCAATACAGAATCGTTTTGAACGGTAAAATAATAAACGGCGACACAGATGAATGCTTTGCCATAAACTCAAAGGATACAGCAACAGAAGCAATCAGATGCGCCATAGGACCTGCAGTTTCTCTCTACGATAATGCTATATATAACAAAACCGCGGACAGAGCTTACTGCATCGAGGGTTGCCGCGACCTTAAGCTTTCTTATGACTGGGAAGCAAAGCAGTACACATTCAAGATGTCCACTATGACAGAGGGAATTGCCGAAATTATACTTTTCAAGGTTAAAGAGAAAATACTTGCAGATAAGTATGATATTGATTTTGTACCTCTTAAAAAACGTGGCAAATACGATGCTCCTCCTGCCGGCTGGATGACGTGGTATGCCGTAAAATTCGACGCCTCCGAAGAAAAGGTGCTTTCAAATACGCGTTTTCAGGCTGAACATCTCAAAGATTTTGGTGCTGACACCGTATGGGTAGATTGGGAGTGGTATCATAAAAAGTACGAAAAAGAACGTTTTGACGGTGTCGATTGCTTTAATCCCGATCCCCAAAAATATCCCAACGGACTTGGATACGTTGCAGAAGAAATAAAAAAATGCGGCTTTATTCCTGCGCTGTGGATGGGATTCACTAATGACCCTTCGATGACCGAATACGAAAAAGAGCATCCCGAAATAAGTCTTGCGCACTACGAGACGTGGAGTGGCAAGTACTATTACGACGTAACACACCCGGAGTACCTCAACGGTTTCCTTCCAAAAGCGGTACAGCAAATAAAGGATTGGGGATATGAGGCAATTAAATATGACACACTTCCCAATTGTATATTTGCGCATGAAAAGTTCCACGCAAACATGCAAGCCCCCGAGATGACAACCCACGAAGCCTTTGTGGGAATGATAAAGAAAACAAGAGAGCTGCTTGGTGAGGATTTCTTTATGCTCGCCTGCGGAGGATATATTTCTTCTATTTTATGGAGCGCAGGAGTCTTTGACGCTTCACGCATAGGACCCGACCTCTTCACTTGGGAGAAGTTTGTTTTCACAATCGGTCGCTTGAGAAAGTACTATCCGCTTCATAATATAGCGCTCATCAATGACCCCGATAACGTAGTATTAAGAGATGAATACAGCAACTTCAATCAGGCTGTTTCAAGGCTATGCGTAGTTTCGCTTCTCGGTCTCCCTCTAACCTTCGGCGACGACCTTCCCGAGCTTCCCATGGAGCGCGTTGATCTGCTTAAGCGAGCTCTTCCTGTTTTAAAGGTACATCCTACCGACTTTAATAATGCAATTTGCGACCAAAAGACACAAACTGTCTGTCAAAAGATTGCTCTTCCCTTTGAAGAATATCTTGTTGCCGGTATTATGAATCTTACAGAAAACGAGCTTGTCAGAGACGTAAGCTTCAAAGAAACGCTCCGTCTTGACGACGGCAAATATCTGGTATATGATTATTTCAAAGATACGTATCTCGGTATAGCTACCGACGGTATACAGCTTGATTTTGAGCCTTACGAAACAAGAGTCCTTTCCTTCCGTCCGCTCCTTGACCGTCCACAAATCGTGAGTACGTCAAGACATATATCACAGGGTGCAGCAGAGCTTTGCAACGTTGAATGGAAGGATAATACACTGACAGTAAGTGCCCGTCTTGTTAAGAGTGATAAGTACAAGCTTACACTGTATATTCCCGATGGCTACAGCTTCACAAAATGCAATCTGGGTGAAACTTCTGTCAACGGCAATATTATGACACTGGTTTACACACCGCAAAAAAGCGAAGAGTACACCTTTACAATAGAGTTTTAAAAAAACGCCCCCTGTCCTTACAAAAGGACAGGGGGTATTTATGTGTTGCTAGCGCTGTTTTTCACAGCATTTTATAAAGTTTTCAAACAATCTGTTTTCTACTGAATCATCTGCGTGGTATGAAAGCTCGGGATGCCATTGAGTTGCGAATACGTTTTTTTCACGGCATTCCACTGCCTCTATTATACCGTCCTCGGAAAAAGCAACGGCTTCAAGACAGTCGGCAAGCTTATCAATATGCCAATAATGAAATGTGTTGACCCTTGCCTCAGTCAGCTTGAAAACATCATAAACAAATGAATTTTCTTTTATTTTTATGGGATGCTTCAGTAACCCTTTACTGCAATGAGAAACACCGTTGTCTATCTTTTTTATCGTGCCGCCGAAATATATATTAAGCTCCTGAAGTCCTGCACATATTCCAAGAATCGGTTTTTTCTTTTCAAGAAAAAAGTCGATCAGCTTTTTATCAAGAGCATACTCATCAACAGGCTGACTAAAGTCCGGAGAAGGCTGCCCGTAATAGCAAGGATTTATGTCCGACGTACTGCCCGGAACAATAAGACCATCACAGTTTTTACAGGTCTCTTCTATTGAGGCATCCGACATCACCGCCACAAGCCCTATTCCATACTTGTCCGCCATAAGCTTAAAATCGTGAGGAATATAGTACCTGTAGTCCCAAGGGCCTCCTTCTTTCACGTCGATGTATCTGAGTACTGTAGCCAAAACCATATTATTCACCTACAAAAATTTTTGTCAGCGGTGAATCAATGGGCAGGAAGAGAGTCTTACCTGAGCCCTTCATCGTAACCTTGAGTGCATCAAGTGAACGTGTAAACTCATAAAATTCCTGTCTTTCGGAGCTGTTGTATGCCTCGGAAAGTATTCTCATATATTCAGCCTCACCCTCTGCTCTTATCTGTTCGGCTTGAGCATTGGCAGAGGACACGATAATGGAAACCTCTTTGTCCGTCTCATTGATTATCTTCTGATATTCCTCGTTACCCTGAGCAATAAATTCTGCGGCTATCTGATTACGTTCGGAAATCATACGTGCATATACGGATTCCTTATTATCCTCGGGAAGATCAAGACGCTTTACTTCATTGTCTATTATCTGTATTCCGTATTCTTCAAAGGCAGGCTGTACAGTAGCAACTATACCGTCGCTAAGCGACTTTCCTCTACCGTTGATAATATCGGTCTGGTCAATTGTACCTACCGCGTTTTTTATGGCATTGTACGTAACGGTTTCAATACGGCGTTCAGCCTCGGGGATAGTGTTAAGTGTCTGTACAAATTTGAGGGGGTCGGTAATTTTCCAAAGCACAAAATTATCGATCACCATCGTCTTTTTATCTTTTGTAATAACGTCGGATTCCGCCTGGTCATAAAGCATTATTGTCTTGGGAAGCTTTTCTGTTTGCTGAACAAAGGGAATCTTGAAGGAAAGTCCCGCTTCGGACACTATTCTCTCAACCTTACCAAACTGCTTCACAAGAGTATACTCGTTACTTCTTGTAACTACTGTGGACATAAGAAGGACAGCAATAACGCAAACAATTACTATTGGTATTATTATTTTTTTCATTTTACTTTCCTCCTTCTGTAAATGATTTTACGGGATATACTTTTTGTGTACTGCCATCCGAATTTTCAATAATTACCTCCATAGATGGTAATATCTCTTCCATGGCCTCAAAGAAAAGGCGCTTCTGTGTAACGGCTTTATTCTTTTCGTATTCGGAAAACATTTCATTGAATCTGGCTACCTCGCCCTTTGCTTCGTTGATACGGGATTCCTTGTCGGCTTCTGCGCTTCTCAGCACCTTATCTGCCTCTGCACGTGCTGCTGGAATCTGCTCGTTCTTGTACTTATTTGCATCGTTTGTAAAGGTATCCATTTTCTGCCTTGCATCCTCAACCGCATCAAAGGCAGTCATAATTTCAGTCGTTGGAGGCTCGGCATCCTGAATTGTAATATTATGTACCTGTACGCCTATATCAAGCTTGTCCAGTGCCTCTGCGACGTTTAACTTGATTTGGGATTGTATCTCACCCTTTCCTGTGGTGAGAACGTGGTCCACCTGTGTCACACCGATAACACTTCTGGCTGCACTTTGGACAATATTCGACAGTATCCCTTGAGGGTTTTGTGAGTTGTACAGCGCCTTTACGGGATCTGTTACACTCCATTCCACAAAGAAATCCACGTTAACAAAGTTGTAGTCGCTCGTTATCATTGTTGCATCTTCGGTGAAATCACTCGAATACTCGTCATAGCCTATTGCAAAGCCCTGAATAGTCGTGTTCACCTTATGTACACTCTGGATGAAGGGAACCTTGAAGCCAAGTCCGGAATCCTTTACGTAGGTGGGCTTGCCAAAGGTCAATACCACTGCCTTTTCCTGTTCATTGACGGTAAACATACCGTTGAACACCACAACAAGCGCAAGCAGTGCCACCAAAGCTACCGCTACGCCTATCTTAAATTTTTTACTAGACAAAAAATCAAACATATTTTTCCTCCTTTATCTGATTTTAATTGTTTTTTATCAAAGCTTAACTTCCTTAAACTCGCTTACAGACAGCGAATCCTCATCAACGTCGCAGCAAAGAGCCAATACCTCCACTCCCCTTTTGCCAACCTTTTTAAGTGTTGAAGCAAATTCGGGATGCGTTTTTTCATTCGGCATAAAGTAACTGCATTCCTTCATCTGTATCACAAAGAAAACGTATGCCTCGTATCCGTTTTCCACAGCGTCGGCAAGCTCGGTAAGGTGCTTTATTCCGCGCAGGGTCGGAGCATCGGGAAAAAGAACAACACCGTCTTCCTCAAGAGTCACACCCTTGACCTCTGCGAAAATTTTTCTGCCGCTGGTTTCTACGTAAAAATCAAATCTTGATTTTTTATAAGTGCATTCAGGCTTTATCAAAGTAGGTGTTCCAAAAAAACCGCTTTTTTCAATCCATTCGCCCATTACTTTATTAGGCGCTTGGCTGTCCATATTGATAAGCTTTTCACCTTTATAAACAGCAATAAGGTCATATCTCGTCTTTCTTTGAGGATTGTCGGATTCTTCAAGAATAACCGTTGCTCCCTTTGTCAAAAGCTCTCGGCATCTGCCTGTGTTTTTTACGTGGCAAATCTGCTCCGCGCCGTCAATTTCCACCAATGCAATAAAACGGTTCGGACGGGAAATAAAAATTCCAGATTTTATGCTTTTATATTTCATAATCCAAAATGTATAACGAATTTATTTTCGCTCTTTGCTCTTTTGAGCAAGCTTACAAGCTCACGGCAATCTGTCAAGGCTATCAGCGAATCAATGGCAGAAGGAGGTATGATCGTTATGCCGCAATAAGCAAGTCCTTTCCCTTTTACGTCAAGGGTATGCCAGTACGTTTCGTCTGTAAACCTTTTATCCAGTGGCTCAATATAATCGTCATCAACGCTTATACAGTTATATTTTTCAGGCTCGTACTCATCGTACCTTACGTGAGGCAAAGGTGCCGTTTCCATTATTCCAAATTCGTGTTTTGCCATTATATTTCCCTTGCAAGCTCAGGCATATCCTTACGCTTTTTCACACGAAGCGTATCGTCAGCCTTGGCATACCCCAGTGCAATAACAAGGCGCACAGGGGACTCGAGTGAGCAAATTTGTCTGACCTTCATATCGTCAAACCAACCGAGTATACAGGTAGATAGCCCTTGGTCTGTAGCTTCGGCAGTAATATATGCCGCAAGTATTCCAATATCTATGGAACGATAATCGTTTTTCTTCACATTTGCGCCAAGAGCTGCCGTGCGGCTGTAAGATTTCTCGGATATTACTATCAAAACAGGGGCGTCGCTTGTAAATTTGTTCATTCCCATGCCTTGAGTAGCCTTTGCCGTTTCCCTAGCCTTCTCACCTGTACACACGGTAATAAAATACGGCTGGCTGTTACAGGCAGATGGAGCAAGGCGTGCCGATGATAAAATCGCGTCTATCTTTTCTTTTTCAACCGTCCTATTTGCGTCATAGCTTCTGCAGGATTGACGCTCTTTGGCAATTTCACTAAAATTCATTATATCACCTATTTGTTTAACGTATTTTCCTGATTTCTGTAAACAAAGAATTTGCAAAACAAAAATTCCAGAACAAAGTTTGACAGCATAGTAACAATAAGCACTATGTATTCATTGACTCCCGAGCCTTCAGCAATATATCCAAGATAGGTTGATAACGGAGTAAACACTATATAGAAGCCAAACACCTTAGCCATAGCGATGGGGATATTAGCCGCCGATTTAAAGGTAAAACGTCGGTTTACGGTAAAATTCCACAGAACCGAAAGCACCAGTGACATAAGATATGCAGGCCAGTAAGGAAGCTTTGCTATCTCATTAAAAACTGTAAATGAGCCTATTTGAATTATCCCGGCAGATATTGAAAAAAGAGTGAATTTGATTATTTGTAAAAAGGTTGCTTTTTCCATATGCACTCCTTTAATCCTTAAGCTTTGAAAGTTTTGAAGTGTCTGCAATTACGATAAGCTTGATATTGTCCTTGAGAGGTTGAGTCGGGTCCAGATTAACAATTACCTGTCCGTTACGGCAAATAGCCACAACGTTAAGAGAATATTTCTTTCTCAAATTAAGCTCTATGAGAGACTTCCCTACCCATTCCTTCTTGATATCAAGCTCTACCATCGATACGTTTTTTGACAGCTCGATCATATCGACAAAGCCCGAAGTAAGAAGATTTTTTGCAAGTCTTATACCCGATTCGTTTTCAGGGAAAATCACCTTATCGGCACCAACACGCTTCAATATCCTTGAATGCATTTCGTCACCGCATTTTACAATAACGGTTCCAACTCCTGCCTCTTTGCAAAGCATAGTTGCCATTACGCCTGCTTCAAAATTCTCCGCCATAGCAATAATAACAACGTCAATATTTCCAATATCAAGCCCTTTAATTACATCAGGATCTGTAACGTCAGCACACTTACACACGGGAATATCCGATGCAACAGCGTTCACCGTCTCTTCGTTTCTGTCAACTGCCAGTACGTCTGCACCGCTTTTCACAAGCTCCTTTGCTACGGCGGTACCGTATCTGCCAAGTCCAAACACTGCATACGATTTATTGATACTCATATAACGTCCTTTCTATCCTACACTGATTTCTTCCGTTGGATTCTTAATGATGTTTCTGTTCTTCTTTTTGAAGGCAAATGCTACAGCCAAAGAAATAGGTCCCACTCTGCCAAGATACATGGTTACGGCAACAATTATCTTGCTTATATCGTTCAGTGACGCCGTAAGATTTCTCGAAAGCCCCACCGTCGCCGTAGCACTCGTTGTTTCGTATATTACGTCAAGGAAATCGGCGCCCGACGTAAAGGAAAGCAAGATGGTGGAAATGAAAAGTATGCAAAAAGACATACAAGCAACCGACGTTGCCTTTGTACAGGCTTCTCTTGATATCTCTCTGCCAAAGAGAGAAACGGAGTTTTTGTTGGTAACGGCAGAAATAACTGTAGAAATAAGAACTGCAACCGTGACTGTCTTAATACCGCCCGCAGTACCTACGGGTGAACCTCCAACAAACATGAGCAGGAGAGAAACAATAGCCGACGGATCCGTAAGGTTCTCCTGAGGCACCGATGCAAAGCCTGCAGTCCTTGTAGTAACAGATTGAAAAAGCGATACAGTTATCTTTTCCGACAAGGTCATATTTCCTATGGTGTTGGGATTGTTATACTCAAAAATAAATATTAAAAGTCCGCCTATGGTAATAAACAAAAACGTTGCAGATAAAGCAATTTTTGAATGAAGTGTCAATGAACGGAATGCTTTGATGCCCTGAGCCTTGACCTTCTTTGCCGTGCGTATAACGTCCCACCACACAATATATCCCAAGCCTCCCAATATTATCAGAAGCAATGTAACTGTGTTTATTAAAACGTTGGTATTATAGCTGCAAAGACTGTCTTGGGCAAAAATATCTATTCCTGCGTTACAAAATGCCGAAATCGAATTGAATACCGATATCCATATTCCTCTTGCACCAAACTCCGGCACGAATACGATCATATAAAGCAGTGCACCTACAGCCTCAACGGCAAAAGTGCCCAAAATTACCTTTTTTACAAAGGACAGTAAGCCAGAAAGGTCTGAGAGGTTAAACGCATCCTGTAACAGTATTCTGTCTGACAATCCGATCTTTTTGTTAATAAAAAGAGCTATTCCCGAAATGACGGTTATAAGTCCAAGTCCGCCGATTTGTATAAGCAAGAGCATAACAACGTGACCGAAAGTGCTCCATGCCGACACGGTAGGGGCTACTACCAACCCTGTCACGCAGGTGGAGGTTGTAGCCGTAAATAAAGCATCCACAAAGGGAGTTGCCTTACCGTCTGACGAGCTGATGGGTAGCATCAGCAAAAGAGTCCCCACAAGTATAACAAGGGCGAAGCTCAGCATTATTATATGTGTTGTTGACAGCTTAAGTCGTTTCATATCAATTCTTTCTCTTAAAAGTTTTTAAGTACACCTTTTGCTCATCGGTAATACGGTAGCTCTCAACAGCCTTTTGTATGGTTTTATTGTGCACCCAAAGAGGCAAACGGTATTCCGTAATATAAGGCAGTGTACTCTCCCACTGCTTTGCAAGAGCTGTTGCAAAATACCACGCCGACATCATATTGACGTAGTATTCCTCACTTTGTATCAAAGAAATCCTTTCAAGATGGCGCTTGTCAAATTCCGCATCCAGAAAATATGACAAAAGCAATCCTATTCCAAACCTGACGGTATACACTTTATCGGAGTCAAGGCATTCATTGATAAAAGGTAAAAGCCTCTGAGCATTCTTTTTAAAGCTTTTCGGTCTCATACAGTCGCAGGTTGCCCAGTTATCAACGTATGGCAAAAACGCCTCCAGCTCAGAAAAGCACAACTCAAAATCCTTTATTTCGGATATTATAAAAGCGTGAAGGTTATCTTCTTCATAATACTTGTGAGGCAAGTCGCGAAGAAAAGCGGTAACGTCGGTGTTTTTTAATTCCTTTGCCAACACACGAAGCACAGGAGTTCTGACGCCTATGACTCGCTTTGAGTCAACGGTTGGCATAAGGGAAGCCTGAAAATCCCGATATCTTAAATCCTGCAATGACAAAAGCTTCTCGCGAATTCTTTCCGTTGCACTCACCTCCGTATATTTGGTATAATTTTACCACAAAAATATTACAATTGCAAGAACTTTATGTAACAAACAGCCCAAGGCATAATACCTTGGGCCAAGATAGTTAATTCAATTTTGACAGTATATTCTCAAAAAGCTGTACGTAACGTCGGGAGACTGTGCGATATGTGTTGGTTTTAACGTGCTCCATACATTTTTCCGCTTCGTCACGTGTTAAATTCTTGTTGTAGGTGTAAAAGAAAACCGTTCTTGGAGGAATCAATGAACCTACACAGTCGAAAACGTCGGTATATTCGTCCGAGCCAAACACAAATTCCGAAAGTGCAAGTCTGTAATCCTCACTGCTGTAATCTGTGTCCTTGTAGGTCCACAGCTTATCGGCAAATACTGCAAGTGCGGGAGCTGTCGTATAAGCATAATAGGGATAGGCGGAATAGTTGCCAAACTCCCACGCACACATCTCGGCACCCACTACCTGCTGTGCATACTCCTCGGACTGTTCGGGAACGTTGAGGGGTGTCCAGTTTTTCAGCTTATCAAGCTTAAGCATTCCTGCCTCAAGGTCAACGTAAGTATAGGAGTAGTATGAATTTATGACGTTGAAGCCTTTTTCAAGAAAGCCGTTGAAGGTACAACCATCACAAGGACCTCTGCCATCGTTAGCAATACGCCAGAACTGTATAAGAATATCACGGCTCAGAGGAACGTCTTTTGAAACGTCGATCTGGTCATTCCACATCATCATCTTCTTACCGTTTGCCTTAACGAAAGAATGGATCCTCTCAATCATGAAGTAGAACTGTGCCTGTCTGTCGTCAAGCTTATACTTCTTACGGAAGCTCTGACAGGTTGGGCAGTCATCCCAATGGCATATACGGGGAGGCGTAAGGTCAAGAAACTCAAGCTCATCTGTGCCCACGTGGATATATTTGCTCTTTGGGAATGCGTTTGCCACCTCTTTTATAAGAGCCTCGAAGAACACGTATACGTCCTCGTTGCCCGAGCATAAAGTCCACGTCTGTGCTTCCTCTACCTGACATTTAAATTCGGGGTGAGCTGTACAAAGTGCTCTTGCGTGTGCAGGTATTTCTATTTCGGGAACTACTTCTATGCCATAGAAGTCGCAAAGCTCCTCAAGCTCAGTAAGGTACTCAAGGGTACACTGTTCACTCTCGCCTGTATATTTAAATTCGGGATGCGCCTTTGATGCAAAGCAAGGACCCTTGGAGTCAATGAGATGAAGGTGAAGTCTGTTATACTTAGCAAGTACCATGTGATATATTGCATTTTTTATATCCTCGTCGGTAGGCAGACCTCTTGCCATGTCTATCATAAAGGAACGGGAAGTACAATCGGGAAAATCAACTATATCGCACTGATTGATTTTCTTTTTACGCAGAAGCAATGCAACTGTTGCCGCGCCGTTGATAGCACCGCGCAGGTCACGGAAGCTGACGTTTATTTTGTTTTCCAGAACCTTAACAGCATATATTTCAGGCTTATCTTCAAGTGTGCTGTCAAAGACAAATTCAACAAATCCATTTTCAACAACGTCAACACCATCGACAAGTTTAGCAAAGACTCTTGCTCCCCTTTCGGCAAATTCGCCTCTATAAGAACAGGTTATTTGGGCGGGAAGCGCTAAAAGGCTTTCTTTGTTTTCGCACTGTTTTACAATTGGTAATATCATCATTTATCTCCCTGATATTGATGTAATCAGTATATCAAATTCCTCTAAAAAAAGCAACCCTTTATTACAACTCGGTCAACTTCATATTTCAAAAGCTCCCGGATAGGAATAAATGTATTCTCCGTCAAGATATACCTTTTTCAGCGCTCTTTCAAGCGAGGTGTTTTCGGGCAAATCATTGTATGATGGGAATTTTCCTATAAACACAAAGGAAAATACCGCCATTCCGGCATCCTTCATAGGAAATCTCACAAATCTGTCTCCGAATGCAATTATTTTCGAGTCGGGACGAATTATCTTTTTCAATTGCGGTGACAACAGCCATGAACCGCAGGTCATACATTTGATATTTCTATCGGGATAGCATTCCTTTATACGTCCGACACCGTCCATAAAAATCCGGTCAAGGTTTTCCGAGGACATATCAGCGCCCTTGGGGATATGCAAGGCTATAACGTCGTCTCCGGGCTTCAGCAATATCTCCCATTCGGACTTGGGAAAATACTGTTTTTGGTTTATTACCACTGCTTCTTCATCAACAGTGTATCCCAAAAAGGCTTGATTAGTTTCTTCAAAGGCGGCATAATACGATCCATCATCATCCGCATATCCCGCGCTTCCGAGAATATAACCGTCACGGTGCACCTTTTCGTTGTATATAAGTACTTTTAACTCGGCAGTGTTTTTATTTTTGAGATATACGCCTTTATAAGAGAATTTTCTGACCTCAAAATTGTATCCGCTGACCTTTACAATCAAAGCGGCAACGTAAATATAAAGCCACGTGCGGTATAGCTCCATCATACCTATAACGTCGGTTCTTTCAACCGACCTTACAAAACAGCTTCCGTATGCAAGAACAGTTTCTCTTGCTTCGTCTGCAGAAAAGCCGAGTTTGCGATATCTTTTTTCCGAGGCTTCTATTTGCGTCATAAGCAAAACGGCAGAAAACATATTCAGCGCGTCGGTATTCTGTGCCTTTTGCGGCATAGGGAAAGCAAATATTTTTTCATAATCCCCGTCAACCTGAGTAAAATACTCAACTGCCAGATTAAGCATTGCAAGGAGAGCTGTGTCCTCCTTGATTTTCTGAGCATTACAAATTGCTTTGTCCTCATATTCGCAAAAATAGTTATATCTTTGTGAAATATCCCTCATGTATTCTTCGTCAAGGTACTTTGTGCCACTTGCGTCAAATTCGGGAGAATTAAATATTTGTATTGCTCCATCGGGCAGAGCTTCAATTCCAAGTACGTTTAAAATTTCGTTAAGTTTCATAAGCATCCTTCCAAAAGCGGAGAGCCTCCGTGGGCAACTCTCGTCGATTGTAACCATAATAAAGCATAACGGCGAGGTTGGTTTACCGATATATTGAAAACGGCAGGTCGCCCTGCCGTTTTTATATTAGTCAAAGTTGTAGTTGGGGATAACCTTTTCGCCGGTTTTTGCGGATTCGGTAATAGCAAGACATGCGGCAATTGATTTTGCGCCCTCTTCTGCCGACATCATAAGGGGTGCACCCTTGATACAGTCAACGAATACAGCAACCTCTCTTACAGCGTTGTGATTGTTGATATCAACGGGAATAATCTGTGCAGGGAATATTGTATCTCCCTCTTCGGTAACCGTGAAGAGCTGCATTGTTTCAGAAGTGTTGTCGCAGATAATAGTACCCTTTGTACCGTAGATAACTGTACGCATAGTGTAATCTCTCTTACAGCCTGTCGAAACGAACACCTTACCTATAACGTTGTTGGGAAACTTCATTACTGAGATTGTAGCATCGTCGTAGGGTACTGTGGGAAGGAGCTTATGTACGCCGTATGAGAATACCTCCTGAGGATCGCCTGCAAGCCAACGGAGAAGGTCAACGGCATGACAGCCGCCGCCAATAACACCGTGTCTCTTGGGATCGCTTCTCCATCCGTGCTTACCTGAAACTATTCTCATATAGTCGTGAGCGTATTCCGACTCTACGTAGTAAAGCTCGCCTATTGTTCCGGCTTCGATTATCTCCTTAGCCTTGATAAACGCAGGAGTGAAACGGCAAATCTGTCCTACCATACATATTTTATCGTTCTTCTTTGCAGTTCTTACAATTGCCTCAAGGTCCTCTCTGTCAAGAGCAAGGGGCTTTTCACACATAACATGCTTACCTGCATTGAGAAATTCCTCGGTCAAAGGTCTGTGGAATGGGTCGGGAGTAGCAATGATAACAGCTGTTATCTCAGGGTTGTTAAGAAGTGCTTTGTAGTCTGTAAAGCGTTTTTCTTCGGGAATACCGTTCTCGTCGCCAACCTTCTTGAGCATTTCAGTGTCTGTGTCACAAATTGCGCCAACCTCGAATCCATTTTTAATTGCACCGTTGAGATGGTTTCCGCCAAAATTAAGTCCTATAATACCAAGTACGATTTTTGTATTTTTCATAATTTCCTCCAAATTCATTACTGTGAGTCCATTATAACAGCGCTATTATATTTTGACAACGTCAAATAGATTAAAAAATTTGTAAAATCCATAAATTGTTTTTTGATTTTTATGAAAATTCCATTGATTTTTATATATTTTATGGTAATATAGTAATTAGTTACAGTGAAAGGATGTGAAGGCATGAATCTCCCGGGACTCGAAAAACTGATGCAAGACTTTTATGAAATTTCCAATATGGACATTGCCGTAGTAGACCTGAGAAACCGAATTCTTGCAAGAAGATATCCCGGCAATCGCTTTTGCTCACACATCCACAAATGTGCAGGCTGCCTGGAAAAATGTGAAAAATCTGATGCCATTCACTACGAAAAAGCAAAAGAAACACAAGAAACCGTAATATATACCTGTCCTTTCGGCATATTTGAAGCTATAGCTCCAATCTTTGAAAAAGACAACGTTGTCGCGTTTCTTTTTTTGGGAATGGCAATTGAAGAAGGCGAAGAGCACGAAAGCTATGCATACGAAAAAGCACTTGAAGTAACCGCAAGCGGAGACGTGGACTCTCTTAACAAAGCCATATCGGAAATCCCCAGATACTCACGTGACAAGCTTGAAGCATTTGCGTCAATGCTGCCAGTGCTTGCAGAGTACATAGAAAACAATAATCTTGTATCCGATATCAAGGAATCTCTTGGAATGATGATAAAGAGATACATAAAAAACAATCTTACGGAAAGAATTACACTTTCCGATATAGCATGGCATCTACACTGCTCAACCGTTACCCTGACAGAGCACTTTAAAAAAGAATTCGGCATAACGATCATGGAATACGTTACTCAAAAGCGTATGCAAATGGCAGTAAGACTTCTGGAAAACAGCGATACCTCTATACGTGAAATATCCGAAGCCTGTGGCTTTTCTGACATAGAATACTTTTCAAAGAGCTTCAAAAAATTTCACGGTATGTCGCCTAGTGAGTGGAGAAAAAGACTTGTATAAAGCAAAAAGCGGCTAATAGCCGCTTTTTTACTTTATATGAAATTGCATTATACCAGCCTCGCCGTTTTACTTTGCTTGGTACGTGGATATATTGGAATAGGCGAGATTTGCCCGCGGTCGCTGACCGCTTTATTTTTTAAATATGTTCTTGATCTTTTCCTTGAAGGTAGCCTTTGCCGACATATTTCTGTCATCACAGCTTTGGTCAAACTCTCTCAGGAGCTTTTTCTGTGTTTCGCTGAGGTTTTTGGGAACCTCTACCGTAACAGTAAAAATAAGATCTCCCTTTGTTCGGGAATTGAGATACTGTATACCCTTACCTCTGAGCGTTACCGTAGTGCCTGTCTGCGTTCCCTCGGGAAGCTTATAATTATAATCGCCCTCAAGAGTAGGTACTTTTATCTCAGCGCCGAGTGCAGCTTCCGCAAAGGAAACCGGAACGTCGCAATATATGTTATAACCGTCGCGTTCAAATATCGGATGAGGTCTGATTCCAACCTCAACAATAAGGTCACCGGCAGTACCGCCGTTTTGTCCCACGTTACCCTGACCGCGAAGGACTACCCTTTGCATATTATCTATACCTGCGGGAATGCTGACCTCCAGCTTCTTGTTTTTGCGCTGTGTACCCGTTCCGCCACATTTTGTACAAGGGTCTTTTATTACAGTGCCCTTGCCCTGACATTTATCACAGGTGCGTGTAGTCTGCATTATGCCCAGCGGAGTTCTCTGCTGAACTCTGACTTGACCGCTTCCGCCACACTGCGAACAGGTTTCGGGATGCGAACCGTTCTTCGCTCCGCTTCCGTCACAATCGTCACATTTATCAACTCTGGTAAACGAAACGTCCTTTTTACAGCCAAAAGCCGCTTCCTCAAAGGATACCATTATTCTTGCGCCTATATCACTTCCGCGTGCAGGACCTCTTCTGCGTGAAGAACCGCCTCCTCCGCCTCCGAAAAACGAGGAGAATATGTCTCCCATATCAAAATCCATACCGCCAAAGCCACCGAAGCCACCACCAAAACCACCTGCACCGAAATTGGGATCAAGTCCGTCGTGACCGTACTGGTCGTAAAGCTTCTTCTTTTCGGAATCCGACAGCACTTCATATGCCTCGTTAACTTCCTTAAACTTTTCCTCGGCAGTCTTATCGTCGGGGTTCATATCGGGATGATACTTCTTTGCAAGCTTTCTGTATGCTTTTTTTATTGTATCGGCATCGGCACTCTTGTCTAAACCGAGAACCTCATAATAGTCTTTTTTCTGTGCCATTGTATTTAGGTTATACCTTTCTGAAAAAATACGCACTTCGGGGATGTGCTTCACATCCCCGTTGTGTGTTTACATACAAATTACTGTTCGCTCTTATCTGTGAAATCTGCGTTGTATACGCCGTCATCACCTGCGAATCCGCCCTGAGCACCTGCGTCGCCACCGGGAGCTGCACCGGGATTCTGCTGGTAAAGCTTTTCAGCTATCTTGTAGAATGACTGTGTAAGAGCCTCGGTATCAGCCTTTATAGCCTCTGTGTTATCGGTCTTTACAGTCTCACGAAGCTTTTCGATTGCCGCAAGAACAGGAGCCTTGTCCTCCTCAGTTATCTTGTCGCCTGCCTCGTTAAGTGTCTTTTCACTCTGGAATATAAGGTTTTCGGCATTGTTCTTAACTTCAATTGCCTCCTTAGCCTTCTTATCCTCTTCAGCGTGGAGCTCAGCTTCACGGATAGCCGCGTCAATGTCTTCCTGTGACATATTGGTGGAAGCAGTGATTGAAATGTGCTGTTCCTTACCTGTTCCCTTGTCAAGAGCCGAAACGTTAACGATACCGTTTGCATCTATATCAAAGGTTACTTCAATCTGAGGAACGCCGCGCATTGCAGGCATAATACCGTCGAGAACAAATCTACCGAGAGTCTTGTTGTCTCTTGCCATTTCACGCTCACCCTGAAGAACGTGTATCTCAACAGACGTCTGATTGTCTGCAGCAGTTGAATATACCTGACTCTTCTTAACGGGAATAGTAGTATTTCTTTCAATAAGCTTATTGAATACTCCTCCAAGAGTCTCGATACCAAGAGAAAGAGGAGTAACGTCAAGAAGAACTACGTCCTTAACGTCGCCGCCAAGTACACCGCCCTGAATTGCCGCACCGATAGCAACGCATTCATCGGGGTTAATGCCCTTGAAGGGCTCCTTACCTGTAAAGTTCTTAACTGCCTCCTGAACAGCGGGGATTCTGGAAGAACCGCCTACAAGAAGCACCTTATCGATCTGTGAAGGAGAAAGACCGGCATCCGCGAGAGCCTGCTTTGTGGGAACCATTGTCTTTTCAACAAGGTCTGCTGTAAGCTCGTTGAATTTAGCTCTTGTAAGAGTTGCCTCAAAGTTCTTTGCTCCGTTTGCA
>JAZSDT010000090.1:0-3100 GCA_045531285.1 Eubacteriales bacterium | reverse complement strand
TTTAGTTCCAATATCTCTAATTCATATTCTTTTATGTGACGATAATTTCTTGGCATAAAAATTCCTCCTATGGTAGTTTCTTTAATTCTACCATAGGAGGTCTCTTTTTTCAATTGTCCGTTTTTAACGGACTTGTGCATGACGCCTCGGACTTTTTATATCTTTGTTATCTTATTTGTGGGAATTCCGTGAACACCCATCTGTCTCCTATAAACTCATAAGTAAACTCAAATACCTCACTTCCAACAACAGTCAAGCCATCGTCTCCTCCGAGTTTTTCGACCGTTACCTTGATAACGTACTTACTGTCTGAAGTGTGTTCGATTGTATAGTATTCATTACCCATATGAATGTTGGAGCCTCTAATACCAAGTGTTGCATATAGCGCACCGTCTACGTTAATGTACTTGATACTCTCGTTCTGTAAGAAATTTTGAATCAACTCTTCTGAAAACAAATGCTCAAGATAGTCTATAAACTCATCATAGCGATCAAACCTCTTTACTTTGAAATAACGCCTGTCATCAAGCTCTATATAGAGATCATCAGCCGACGGATATTCATTTTGCTGTTCGAGAATACTTGCCATCCTGAACCAATTTGCAGCTACTGTTGCACTATTGTACGCCGCAAGTATCATCTGCTCCTTTTCACCCATATCCAAATGGAAATAGTCCTTGTACATTTCCGCTGTCGCGGCAGTAAACTTGTCACCAAACTTGTCTATCATTTCGGGGGTGTTGTATTTTTTTTCGAGTTGATAATCGTAGATACTTCCAATTCTGGTCCATTTGTCTGTTCTAAGATTGTGATGAAGAGCAAAGAACATGGGGTATATGAACTTCTCGTCGTCCTCATCGGGCGATATGGTATTCGCGTAGTAGTAATACTCCATATAGTAAAGCTTGACCTCCTCGTCAGCCTTTACCTTTTCCGTGTGGGCGTGATTGATTTTATCCACGTACCCGTAGGATGAGCCGGATATTACGTATATATCACCCTGCTTATTATAATGCTTTGCAGACGTATTGAAGCCGAGATCAAGAGCGTACTCTATTGCTTCTTCTTCAATTCCCGGAAAATGATATTTTGCATCCTCAAACGCCTTGTCTTTTTCCGGATTTATAACGGTAAAATCATCAATTTTTTCAACCGTAATATCATTCTTTGGAGATTCGTCCTTTTTGTCCTCTCGCTCTGTCATAAAGAAAAATGCAACAGCTACACAAAGTAGCAGAATGACTGCGGTTATCCATAGGGTAGGCTTTTTATAGTTTAACACGTCTTTTATCCTTCCTTTTACTCCGTTTTCGCCAAATGCAACAGGGCATACCGATGTAAAGCTTTTTCCATCACTGCAATCAAGCAAGGCTTGTGCATAGTCAGCTCGTTCGTTTAGCGTCATTTCTTTTATTGCCTTTTCATCACATGCAGACTCCAAATCCCTGCAAAACATAAAATATGCTACCCACACCAAAGGATTGAACCAATGAAGTGATACGATGGCAAATCCAAGAGGCTTCCATATGTGGTCAAGCCTTGATATGTGTACCGTCTCGTGTGCAATAATGTGAGGTAAAATGTGGGTTTTACACCCGTCCGGAATATAGATTCTCGGTTTGATGATTCCAAATACAAAAGGAGGACAGTCCTGTTTTAAGCAATAAAAGCCTTTGTCGTTTTTTACAGCTTTCCGAGTGAGTATATATAGCTTTATATATGACATCACAGCATAGAACAGCATTATTACTACGCCTATGCACCATACCAGAGACAAAGCACTGTATAAATAGGGAACCTCAAAGCGTACAGCCTCATAATTGTCGGTTGTTGTATCTTCGATAATTGGTGCAGGAAGCTGATGGGGGATTGTAATTTCTTCTTTACTTCCATCTGTATTTACAACATTGTACAAAATTACTTCGTGCTTTGGCTGTATGCTGTATGGGTTTTTTATCGAAAACGGACATATAAGCCTAAGAGCAACAAGACACCAAAGAAGCAAAATTGTCCATTTCGGCGCTTTTTTTAACAATGCTCTAATTACCAGAACGGCTAAAATCAGTATGCTTGCCGAAACACTCATAGAAAGTATGGCGTTAAAAAAATTTATCATTTCGCTCCTCCTTTTTTTGCTGAGTCTATCATCGCTTGAAGCTCGCTTATTTCCGAATCTGTTAGCTTTTTGTGCTTTGTAAATGCAGCGATAAAGGCGGGGAGAGAGCCTTCAAATCTTTTTTCTACAAGCTCATTTATCTCTGAAGCCTGCACCTCGTCCTTTGATACAAGTGACGTTACGATCGTGTTCTCGTTTTTTAAAACGCCTCTTTCGGATAGCCTTTTTATAACGGTATATGTTGTTGACGGCTTCCAACCAAGTTGTTCCGAGCAAAGCTTTGCAAGATTTGGACTTTTTATAGGCTCGTTTTCCCAAAGTATCAGACAGAATCTATACTCGCTTTCAAAAATTTTTGGTGTATCCATGCTTACGTCTCCATTCTAATGCATTAGATTTCAAATTCATTCTAACACATTAGAATGAATTTGTCAATAGAAATGCCGACGAAATTTTCGTCGGCATTAAAAAATTAAAGATTGTAATATCTGTCAAATTCAGCAGGGTGGGGGATAGCTGCAAGCTGACGGCATTCCTCACGCTTATTCTTAATGAAGTTGTTGATAAGCTCAATCGGGAATACACCGTTTGCTGTGAGATAGTCGTTATCTGCTTCAAGAGCGTTCAACGCTTCGTCAAGGGATGTGGGAAGATGATGAAGCTTTGCCTTTTCTTCGTCGCTGAGATGGTAGAGGTTTACGTCATAGGGACCCCAACCGTTTGCATGGGGGTCGATTTTGTTCTTGATTCCGTCAAGACCCGCCATAAGAATTGCCGCATAACAGAAATAAGGGTTACAGGTTGCATCGGGATTACGAAGCTCAAAACGTCTCTTGTCAGGACTCTTTGCGTAAGCGGGAATACGAATAACCGCACTTCTATTTGAGGTAGCGTATCCTACGGTTACAGGAGCTTCAAATCCGGGAACAAGTCTCTTGAATGAGTTTGTGCTGGGGTTGGTAATTGCACAAAGAGAAGCAATAT
>JAZSDT010000047.1:0-6373 GCA_045531285.1 Eubacteriales bacterium | reverse complement strand
TGGTCTGAATGCGTTGCTCGTTCTCTCGTTTCCGTAGGTGGATCTAATAAAGATATCGTTCACGTTTCTTACGGTTACGGTCTTTTCACAGGCGGTCTCGGTATTCATGACGGCGCAACAAAACTCGGCGCTGCGGTCGTTCCCGTATCTTCCGGCAACACAGCCCGTCAGGTAAACATCTTTAAGGATTTCGGTTCCACCATCCTCTGCTGTACTCCGTCCTATGCAATGTATCTTGCGGAAGCTGTAAGAGACAGCGGCATCTCCCCCGATGAACTCAAACTTCGCATCAGTATATTCGGTGCCGAACCCTGGACCGAAGAAATGCGCGATGAGATCGAAAAAGGTCTCGGCCTCAAAGCATACGATATTTACGGTCTTTCAGAGATCTGCGGTCCCGGCGTTTCCTGTAACTGCTATATGCAGAACGGTCTCCATGTTCAGGAAGACCACTTCATCCCCGAGATCATCGACCCCGATACAGGCGAAGTCCTTCCCGACGGCGAATCCGGCGAACTCGTTTTCACCTGCATCACCAAAGAAGCGCTTCCCCTTATCCGTTACAGAACAAGAGATATATGCTCTCTTAACTACGAGGTATGTAAGTGTGGAAGAACCCACGTCAGAATGAACAAGCCTCAGGGAAGAACAGACGATATGCTCATTATCAGAGGTGTAAACGTATTCCCCTCACAGATAGAAGAGGTGCTTCTCAAGGTTGGCGGAGACGTTACACCCAACTACCAGATAGTTGTTGACAGAGTAAACAACAACGATACCTTCGAGGTTAGGGTTGAAATGAGCGAGGCACTTTTGTCAGACGGTGTTAAGGGTGTTGAAAAGGTAGAAAAGCTTATTTCCGATAATCTTCGTTCTACACTTGGAATCGGACCCAAGGTAACTCTTGTTAACCCCAAGTCGATTACCAGAAGCGAGGGTAAGGCTAAGAGAATCATTGATAACAGAAAGCTTCACTAAAGGAGGAAAATTATGTTTATCAAACAGCTTTCCATATTTGTAGAAAACCAGTTCGGAAGACTGGAAGCGATAATTGATGCAATTGGTAAGAAGGGTGTTAATATCAGAGCTCTGTCTATGGCTGATACAACCGATTTCGGTATACTCAGAGTAATTGTAGACGATACCGAAAAGGCTAAAAGTGCTTTGGATGAGATAGGTGTTATTGCAAAGGCAACAGACGTTATTGCAGTATACATCGATGATAAAACAGGCGGTCTTGCCTCCATTTTAAAGCTTATCACAGACGCAAAGATAAGCGTTGAGTATATGTACGCCTTTCTTTCGCGTGACGAAAAGAAAGCACTTATGGTACTTAAGGCTGACGATGAAGCTGCTGCCGAAAAGGTACTCTCGGATAATGGCGTAGAGCTTCTTGACCCTAAGAAACTGTAAAACGAAGCGGAATCTCAGAACTTCGCTTTTTTGATATGCCGTGAAATTGTATTAAACCAACCTCACCTTTTGATTTTTTCAGAGTATGCACAACGTTGTGATATGAGAGAATTGCCTGCGGTTGCCAGCCACTTTTAAAATAATAGATATAGGAGAGATAATTTGAATAATAAAATTTATTTTGACAGTCCTGCAAGCTATTTTGAGGAGGCAGTACCGCTGGGAAACGGCAGTATAGGTGCGATGGTGTACGGCAGATTTGACTGCGAAAGGATATCTCTCAATCACGATACCTTCTGGTCCGGTGAGCCGGGTACACATAAAAACCCTGATGCATATGATGCCTTCGTTCAGGCAAGACAGCTTGTTTTTGAAGGTAAAAATGATGAAGCACAGGATATTATAGAGGATCGCTTCACCTCGAATGATTGTGAATATTACCTTCCCGTCGGTAATATACGGATAGAGTTTGACGCTCATCCATTCTTAAAGTACAACAGAATACTCGATATGCAGAGCAGCACCGTAGTATCGGAAAACGGATTTGCCAAAGCCCTGCATTTCATCTCAAAGCCTGACAGGCTTATGGTATCGCGCATTTCTTTTGCCGAGGCGTCGGGTATAAGCGTTTACTTTGACTCACAGGTTGAGCATCAGTTGACAAATGACAAAGGTCGGCTGATTATGACGGGGCATGCACCCTATTTCCATGAATCGAAAAACGAGTGGACGGACAACCCCGAACGCAACAGCTTATACGGGGAAGGCAGGGGAGTATATTTTACCCTCATGCAGTATCCTGTCACAGATGGCAAGGTATCTTTTGAAAACGGCAGATTGAATATCAAAGAGGCAAGAGAGATAACTCTGTTCACGTCTCTTGAAACAAGTTTCCGAGGCTTTGACAAAACACCCGATGCCGATCACCGCAAAAACGCAGAAGAGGTTATAAAAAAGGCTGTGCTGACAGGCTTTGATAGTCTGCTTCAAAGGCACGTTTCAGACGTATCTTCAATATACAATAGGGTATCACTGTCACTGACCGAGAAGGAGGCATTGCTTCCCATTTCCGCAATGCTTAATGAGAGGGAAAAGTATCTGCCCCTGTTGTCCGAGCTGATGTTTAATTTCGGACGGTATCTGTCTGTTGCATCATCAAGGCAGGGAAGCGAGGCAACAAATCTTCAAGGAATATGGAACGAGGTGCTTTATGCCCCCTGGAGATGTGATTACACGGTCAATATCAATACGCAAATGAACTATTGGCATATGCCAATGACTGCTTTGTTTGATTGCTTTGAGCCCCTTATTGATAAGCTTGAGGCTATTGCAGTAAATGGCAGAGAGACGGCGACTGAGTTTTACCATGCCGAAGGATTCACCTGCCATCACAATACAGACCTATGGGCACATACCGAGCCTGTGGCAAAGGGAAGACGCATAACGGCACTGTTCTCCTTCTGGTATATGTCACCTGCATGGTTTATCTGTCAGCTTTATGATGCATGGCAGTACACACCGGAGAACGTTGATTTTGCACGTAGAATATACGCTTTGCAGAAGGAGTTCTGCAAGTTCTGCCTTTCTATGCTTACCGAGTACGATGGGAAGCTTGTACTTGCTCCTGCCACAAGTCCCGAGGTAGGATTTTGGTTCAACGAAAGATTTATATCCGTAGCTTCCTGGACCGCGGTGAATCAGGAGTCCTGTTACAAGCTGTTTGAGGACTGTATAGAGCTTACGGAAATTCTTGGTGAAGACACAACGTTTTCCAAAAGGCTCAAGGACATACTTCCAAAATTGCAAATGCCTATCCTTGATGACGAGGGCAGGATTGTGGAGTGGGATAAGGATTATAAAAAATTTGACCCCACAAACAGACACGTATCACATTGCTGGGGACTTTATCCGGGCGGTCTGTATACTCCCGACCGTAATCCCGAAATGGCAGAGGCTTGCAGAAAAGCGTTGCTGGAACGTGGGCTTGACGGCACAGGATGGAGCACGTCGTGGAAGGTTTCGCTTATGGCAATGCTGGGCGACAGTGACAAGGCAGAGGAGCTGCTTATCAGACAGTTCAATCCCGCAGACGTACCCGGCAAGGTAGCTTTACAGGGTGGCGGAACGTACCCAAACCTTTTTGATGCGCATCCACCGTTTCAAATAGATGGCAATTTTGGGATTACTGCAGGCATTGCAAATCTTCTCTTGCAATCCCAAAAGGGTGTGATCAGGCTGTTGCCATGTCTCCCCAAAGCCTTTCAAAACGGATATGTAAATGGACTGATTGCAAAGGGAAATATTACCTGCGATATAGAATGGAGACAAGGGAAGGTCACGGGCTTTACTCTCACCTCACCAATTTCTCAGAAGGTCACCTTGTGCTATGGCACCGAGTCAACCGAAATAGAGCTTAAGGCAAACGAATCCTTTGTTGGATAAAAGCGACTGGCATCCGTTGGCAAATTTCTAGTATATGAAAATAGCAGACACTTTTTGAAGTGTCTGCTATTTTGTCTTTAAAATCAATTATTTGGTTACGGAATTATCAATTACGTACTCAATTGCAAGCTCAAGAACAAGGCTGTTCCAGATCATATCTGTAGGATATGAAGAAGCAAAGTTTTCAGGAGTTGTGCCGTATGAAGCCGCAAGCTCAGCAAGGTACTTGTTGAAATCGGTTTTTGTTACGTCCTTAAGAAGACCTTCGTTGTTTGCAATAGAGTAAGCAATCAGCTCCTGCTCAACAATGGCTGTTGCCTGTTCCTTAACGTAGGAATTAAAATCATCCATTGTCATACCGTTCTGTGCTACAAAATCCTCTAAAGACATGCCGTACATCTCGGCAGTGGATTTGATGTCATTCTCCACCTGTGTAGCGTAGAGGTCGTATCTGTCCAAGGGGAGCTCCTTGATAGTTGCGTTTTCAAAAATGATACTGTATGCAAGTGACTTTCTTGCATTGTCAACTTCTGAAAGGTTGGAAGCGTGTACCTCCTGATATTTCTGAAGAAGGTAATCGTTAACGGTTTCGCAACGGAAATTCTTTTCTGCAAATTCATCGGTAAGCTCTACGCTTGTCTTTTCCGTAATAGAATTTATCTTTATTTCAAACTGTGCAGGCTTGCCCGCAAGAGGCTCGGAATAATTCTCTGGGAACGTAACGTCAATGGTGAATTCCTCACCAACCTTGTGTCCTACAAGCTGTTCTTCAAAGCCATCGATAAATCCTGCTTCGCCAAGTACCATCTCGTAGTTTTCCGCTGTACCGCCGTCAAAAGCAACTCCGCTTTCAAATCCCTTGAAGTTGATGTCCAGGATGTCGCCGTACTTAGCGCCTCTGTCGGTAATCTCGGTTTCTTTGCCGTATTCTGCAAGGTCTGCGTTGACAGCCTCAAGCAAAGCTTCCTGAGTAACGTCTGAGCTCATTTTTGTCAGTTCTATACCGGTATAGTCATCCTTTGAAATGGTGATATAGGGTGCGAGGTCATACTGATAAGGAATATCAAAGGCTTCTGCCATAGGAGTGTCATCCTTTTCAACCTCTGCTTCGGGAGCTTTTTCAATCTTAACAGCGTTAAGAAATTCCGCAACAAGCTTTTCTGTGCCCACAAGATTTGTTGTATCAATGGGCTTCTTGGGTTCATCTTTGCTACATGAACATACGGCAAATGCCAGTAAGAGCATGGCAAGTAATAATGCAATTTTTTTCATTTTTATTCTCCTTTTTAAATGTTATTGCCATTATACCACAAATTTATGAATAAGTAAACAACAAAAAAGCCCCGAAGGGCATTTTTGTTGTTTTGAAGTTATTTGAATGCTTCCGAGCTGTTGAGTATCATTGCACTGTAGAGGAAGAGCACGTCTGCATCCTGAAATTCATCTGCCGTTACAAACGAGCCTATAAAGGATGACATAATATAACGTATGTCTATAAGCACTATTTCGGAGTAGCTTTCTACAAGTAAAGGTGCAAGGCTTGAGGTGTAAGAGTCACGGAAGATGATCAGCCTTCCGCCGCTGTCGTTTGCAGGATTTTTGATTCTCATAAGCGATGAAGCACCGGACAGGAACATTTCGTAAGGGTCTTTTGAGTCCAGCTTTTCCATATCGTAAACAGAACCTGCAACCGTACCGTTGTTTTTCTCGTAGTTGTATACCAGACAGTTTTCAATGGTATCTGAGGTAAGATAGGTTATCTTGTCGGGAGGAAGGGGGAGGGAGGACTGACCGTAGTATACTCCGTAAAAATCCTTGTCAAGAGTAACGGACTCATAGTCCTTTTCCACCGTTGCACCCATAGCCGATGCAATCGTCTGGGCAACGTCGAGGATCTTATCCTGACTCCAGTGTGTATCGGTCTTGTAGTAATCACTGTAGTGCAGGTAGGGGTAAATATCAACGTACTTTGCCCATTCCAGCCCGTTTTCAAAACGGCTTGCAATTTCGTTGTAGTCAAGTGAGGGATAATTACCCTCGGGTGCAAGTGTCATGGACTTGTCGGGAATAACCGAAAAATACACCTTATCGGTTTTGCCCTTTACGTAGCTTTCGTAAAGGTAATTCATCTTATCAAGAGCGTTTTGAATTGATGATTCCTTGATTTGTGTGTCAAGCTTTGAAGCTTGAGAGTCGTGAATGTAAATGTCGTTGTTGTCCTTTTGATTGAACACGTAGAATTTGGCAATCGCTTTAAGGGTCCTGAAGCTGTCACGAAGAGGAAATTGGTCTGTGGCATAGTCTTCAAATTTGGCTGTAAAATCACCTTCAAGAAGTGTTTTAACACTGAGCTCGGGGAACTGCGCAAAGGGTCTGCGCTCGCTGGTAGAGTATTCATCGGCAGGCTTGAACCACGCTGCAAGAGACAGAGCGAACAAAACGACTATCATAACAATTGATGAGATAATATATCTTTTTTTCATATTTCTGCCTCCTTAAAATCTGAAATACAGGAACG